>DAHUXO010000219.1 GCA_027307095.1 Betaproteobacteria bacterium
ACTGCATTTCGAGCCCGAGCGTCCAGTTGACGCCGTCGATGGAGCCGAAGGTCGTCGGCCAGAAGGTGTGCGTGAACGTTAGGTGCGCGAAGACCTGCTGTGCCCAGAGGCGTGCCGGCTGCTTGAAGAAGCCCGGCAGGACCAGAGCGATCCACAGTGCGCAGGTGACGAGGTACAGCGGTAGGATGCGCGACAGTCGATGCGTCCAGTATCTCCTCTTGAACTCGGCTGCGTTTTGTCGGTACAGTGCGAGCGCGCTGAGGGTGATGACGAAGCCGCTGATCACGAAGAACAGGTCGACGCCGATCCAGCCGATCCTGAATGTCAGCAGCGGGCCCGCTGTGGGAAAGCCCGTCCAATGTGTGAGTTCGATGACGTGATAGACGACCACCGCCATCGCGGCGAACGCGCGCAGCAGGTTGATGTTCTCGTAGCGGTCCCTCACCACGGCGGGTGCAAGGGGGGAACGGGGTCCGCGCGCACGAGACCGAGTATTTCGGGTCGGGCATCTTTCGTCAACGGCGTTTCTCCCCCGGGGCCGGGCCCGGCCGGCTGCTTCGGCCGCCGCGGGCGGCATCGGCGTCGAGCACCGATGCACGCGACGCGACCATAGCGTCAACCGCCCGGCGATGCCAGCGACATCATCGGCAGCAAGGGTGCTGCGGGGCGCGAAGAGGAGGGCGATGCGGCTGCTGCGCGCTGCGACGTCGCGCGGCGCGACCGTCGCGTCGGCCGTCGCGTCACGTCGAGGGCCCGCCGACACGGCCTACGCGGACATCCTCGCCCCAGGGGTCGAAGTGGTGCGCGACGGTTCGATCCTGATCGACCGCGACTGGATGCCGGCGGGGGTGACCTCGCAGTTCATCGAGGACGCGAAGACCTACCACGAGCGCTATTTCGACCGGCTTGATTTCACCGAGCTGGTCGACTACTGCCTGGGCCTCGCAGCGATCGACCGTACGCAGTCGCTGCGCGTGCTCGACATTGGCTCCGGGAGCGGCGCCAGCGTCCTTGCCGCGTGCCGCCTGCTGCCGCGGGCCCACATCCTGGCCTCGGACATCTCGCCGCAGCTGCTCCGGATGCTCGCTGCGTTCGTCGACACGCGCGACGACCTTCGCGGGCGCATCACGGCGTTCTGTTTCGATCTGCACCGCCGATTCTTCCGGCCGGAGAGCTTCGACGTGGTCATCGGGGCGGCCATACTTCATCATCTGCTCGATCCGCGCGCGGCCCTCGCGAACGTTGCCGCGAGCCTCAGGCCCGGCGGCAAGATCATCCTCGTCGAGCCGCTGGAGTCGGGTTCGCTGGTGCTGGTCGCGATGTTCGCGCGGGTGCTGGGCGCGCTCGCCGAGGTGGGTGACGGCGACGGCAGGATCGCGCAGCTGATGAAGGCGATGCGCCTCGACATCCAGTCGCGGCTGGGGCCTCCCGTCGAGAAGCCCTGGACGCGCCAGCTCGACGACAAGTGGGTGTTCGACCGGCCCTACCTCGCGCAGCTCGCGGCGGACCTGGGACTGTCGAAGGTCGAAGTCCACCCGGCCCAGTCCGACCTCTCGAATGTCTACGAGAACGCCTTCATGGGCCTGCTCGCCGACAGCGGACTGTCCCACGTCCAGGTGCCGCAGCGCGTGATCGACAGCGTTCGCATGTTCGATCGCGGCATCGCAGAGGACCTCAAGGGCGAGCTCTGCCCCACTGGCGTCATCGTGTTCACGCGGTGATGCTGCTGGCGGGCGGCCGCTTCGGTTTCCGGGCGATCCGTCGCCGGGGCCGGGCCGATGCGTCCAGCGTGTTGCGATCCGGCAGCGGACCCTGCCAACTCGCCGATCAGGCGTCAGTCGCGGAGCTCGGGCCGATTCGCGAAGAGTGACAGCGCTTCGGGGTTGGCCAACGCCTCGAGGTTCCTGACCGGCTCGCCCATGACGACCTGGCGCACGGCAAGCTCGACGATCTTGCCGCTCCGGGTGCGCGGGATGTCGGAGACCTGGAGTATCTTGGCGGGGACATGGCGCGGCGTCGTGTTCTCGCGGATGGTGCGCTTGATCGTTGCCACCAGCGCGTCGTCCAGGGCCATGCCGTCGCGCAACCGAACGAACAGAACCACGCGCACGTCGTTCCGCCAGTCCTGGCCGATGACGATCGACTCGACGATCTGCGGCAAGCGCTCGACCTGGCGGTAGATCTCGGCTGTACCGATGCGTACGCCCCCCGGGTTCAAGGTGGCATCGGAGCGCCCGTAGATCACGAAGCCGTCATCCTCGGTCAATTCGCAGTAGTCGCCCTGGCACCATGCGCCGGGGAAGCGTTCGAAATACGCCGCCCGGTATCGCTCGCCCGTCGGGTCGTTCCAGAACCCGAGCGGCATGGAAGGGAACGGCCTGCTGCAGACCAGTTCGCCCTTGCGTCCGCGAACGGGCTGGCCGCGATCGTCCCAGACCTCGACGGCCATTCCGAGCCCGCGGCATTGAATCTCGCCGCGATGCACCGGCAGGATCGGGTTCCCGAGCACGAAGCAGGAGAGGATGTCGGTGCCTCCGGAGATCGAGGAGAGCTGGACATCGGTCTTGATTTGCGCATACACGTAGTCGAAGCTCTCGGGTGCGAGCGGACTCCCCGTCGACAACACGGCGCGCAAGGAACCCAGGCCGTATCCGTCGCGTGGCTTGACGCCGGCCTTGCTCAGCGCGTCGATGTACTTCGCCGAGGTGCCGAAGTGCGTGACCGCCTCGGATTCGGCGTATCGCCACAGGATGTGGCCATTGGCGACGAAAGGGCTGCCGTCGTAGAGGAGCAGCGTCGCTCCCGATGCAAGCCCCGACGCGAGCCAGTTCCACATCATCCAGCCACAGGTCGTGAAATAGAACAGCCGGTCGCCGGGAACGACGTCGCAGTGGAGCTGATGCTCCTTCAGGTGCTGGAGCAGGACGTTGCCCGCTCCGTGGACGATGCACTTGGGCACGCCGGTCGTGCCCGATGAGTAGACGATGTAGAGCGGATGGTCGAATGGGAAGCGCTCGAAGGCGAGATCGCCGGCCGTCTCGTCACGCGCAATCAACTCGCGGAACTCGACGCCCCCGCGCAACTGCCGTGCCGCGTCGGCGACGCTGTCGGACAGATAGCCTACGAGGACCAGATGCTCGACCGACGGCAGGCCTTCGAGGATCGCCGGAAGCTTGCTGCAGACGTCGACGGGCTTTCCGTTGTACCAGTAGCCATCGCAGGCAACCAGGACCGTGGGCCGGGTCTGGCCGAAGCGATCCAGCACGCCCTGGATGCCGAAATCGGGCGACGCGCTCGTGAAGGTGGCGCCGATGCTCGTCGCTGCGAGCATCGTCACGAGCGTTTCAGGCATGTTGGGCATGTATGCCGCGACACGGTCCCCGGGGCGCACGCCCATCTCGCGCAACGCGGCGGCGACCCGGGCGACCTGCTCGCGCAGCTCCAGCCTGGAGAGGCTCCGCTTGGCCTTGTCCTCTCCCCAGAACACGAGCGCAGGTCCGGGACCGTCGTGCCGGAGGAGATTCTCGGCGAAGTTCAGCTTCGCGTTCGGGAACCACTTCGCACCGGGCATCCGGTCCGCGTGCAACAGGACCTGATCCCCAGCATCGCCTTTCACGCCGCAGAACTCCCATACGGCTCGCCAGAATGCGTCGGGGTAGGCAAGGGACCAGTCCTGCAGGTCCCGGTAGGACGAGAGGTTCGTTCCTGCGAGCTTCGCGGCGTAGCGCAGGAACGCGGTCATCCTGGAGCGTTCGACGCGAGACGCGGACGGCTTCCAGAGGACCGTGGCGGTCGACGAACTTGCGCGCATGATGGTTGCAGCCCTCGTTTGCCGTGAATTCTATATCACGCATAGGAGTAGAGTTGTGGCGATGACCCCAATGAATCAGGCCGAGGTCGATGGCGTGGCGCGCGCCCTGCGCGAGGTCCTGAGGCAGGCGCAGGACCTCATCGCGGCAGGCGAGGCCGGTGCGCTGCTTGCGCACCGCGTCGCCCTGGCCCTTGCGCTGACGAGCCAGCTCTGCCAGGCCATCGGGCTGGACGAGCGGGGTGGCGTCGTCGAGTACGAGGCGGCCGTCGCCGCAGCGTTGTTTCCGCTCGGGACGAGCTTCTACGAGGTCGAAGGCGTTCCGGTTTCGGTGGATCCCGAGGGCGCGAATGCCCGGGCCTGGGACATTCCGGGCGCAAGGCATTTTCCGCTGCCGCTCGACGCGAGCGCCGTGCCTCTTTCGGCGGAGGATTTTCTGCGCCGCGTGGAGACTTTGCTCAACTCGTAGCCTGTGGCGTGTGGCCGGCGTCAAGCGCGGCGCGTTGCCGGCCGCATCCGGTGCCCCGGCGAAGGCGTGACTCAGTTCGTCGCACGGTCGTCGGGCGCGCTTGGCGCGACGGGACGCCCCGATTCTCGACGATCAGGGCTTGATGTACTGCCAGCCCTGCTTCTCCCGGTTTACGATATGGACGGCCCCGAAAGGCACCACGGTGATCCCGGGCGCGAGATCGCTCTCGCTCACGTGCTCGGAGGTCAGAGACCGGCCGCAGGCGATCACCTTGATGCCTTCGCTCTGCACCTTCTGAATCAGCGGCACGACGTCGCTGAATGACGTGATCAGGTGCACGTTGGGTCCGTAGACGACGACCTCGAATTTCGCTTTCGCCAGCACCTCGTGCATGTTGGAGGCCAGCACCAGTGCGCGGTTGAGATCGGCCTTGTTGCCGTTCGCTTGCACCACGACTGCGTCCGAGATCGCCCCTTCGTCCGCGAAACCCGGAGCCGAAAAGCCGAGGACCAGCAGCAGGCAGAACAGGACTTTCTTCACGTATTTCCTCCCCCGTGTCACGAACGAAGCGCCGTCATGTGGCGGCAGGTGCGCAGTGTCTGCCGATGGAATATAGAACGGCGGCGACGGCCCGATCAAGCGAGGGGCGCCGGCCGGTGCGCAGGAGTTGCATCGGCGCGATGATCACTTCGCGAGTGCATCGGCCTTGGGATCCCAGCCGAAGTCCTTCGCCTCGTTGCCGGCGACCGAATAGAGCGCGCCAGGTGCGTTGCGTGTCTTCTGGAACGCCTCCAGTGTCTCGCCGCGCATCGCCGCGTAGATGTGAAGATTGGATACGCCGATCACCGCCCCGAGCTTCTCCAGCATGAAGAAGATGACGCCATAGTGGATCATGCCGCGCCAGTCGCGACGTCGCACGAGGTCGCGTTCCTCGGCGGAGAGCTGTGCTGCATCGAACGCGCCTTCGGGATCGTCCAGAAACCATCGGCGGTGCTCTGGCCGGATCATCGCGTGCAGGAACTTGTTCAGTCGGTACGCCTTGCGGCTTCGCGCCTGCGTGAACGGATAGGTGCCGGGGAGGCTCTCGATGCCGCGCAGCTGGCGGCCGATGTGATCGCGACGGCTCGCCGCAACCTCGGCCGAGACTTCCGCCGGGAGGTCCACCGCCTCGTTCTCGTAGATCACCGATGCGATGCCTGCCATCGACGGCAGGTAATACGTCTGATGGATCTTGCGCACGTTGGCGGAAAGGGCGCCGCGCATGATCAGCCACATGATCACCTCGGCGCCTTCGAGCCCGCCCAACCGCGCGTAATCGGCATGCGTCAGCTCGGTCAGTGCGACCGGATCCTTTTCGATCAGCTCGAGGAAGCGGTGATCCCATTCGGTATTGTTGAAGCCGGCGCGCTCACCGTGCACCTGGTGCGACAGCCCGCCGGTCGCGACGACGACCACGCCGATGTCCTCCGGGTAACTCTCGATCGCCCTGCGCAGCGCCTGCCCCAGTCGATAGCAGCGAGCGGCAGAAGGAATCGGAAACTGCAGGACGCCGATTTCGAGCGGAATGATCGCCCCCGGCCAGTCGGGTTCGTGCGGCCAGATCATCGACAGTGGCGAGAAGCAGCCGTGGTCGAGTGGGCGGTCCTGGAAGAACGACATGTCGAACTCGTCGGCGACGAGCGATGCACCGATGTGCTGCGACAGCGCCGAATGCCCACGCACGGGTGGCAACGCGCGGGGGCCGCCGCCCTCGTCGGCCACCCGGTAGCTGTCATCGATGCCCAGCGCGAACATCGGATAGTGATCGAAGAAGAACGACGTGACGTGGTCGTTGCAGATCAGGAACAGCACGTCGGGCTTGCGCGCCGCGAGCCAGGCCTGGATCGGCCTGAAGGCGTCGAAGATCGGTGCCCACGCCGGATCGTCCTGCTTGCCCCGGTCGAGGGCGAAGCCGATGGTCGGCGTGTGGGAGCAACCGATGCCGCCTAGGATTCTCGCCATGGGTCGCTCGCCTTGTGGGGGCGGAGGGGTTGAAAGGTCCGGGGTACCGTGCGCCGGCAGCCTGCCGATGCTGCGCCGTCGGGACCCGGCACCACGCGCCTATTATCGTTGTCGATCGCCCGGGCAGTCCACCCAAAGCCGGCGAATCGGCATCGATTCGGCTTATCGCGCGGCAGGTGTCGGGGCGTTGCGCCGCAGCGCCGGTGCCGGTCCGCGAGATAACCAGATTCGATGCCGCTTCAAGGCGTTAGAATGCCCATGTCGGGGCCATGGCTGCTAACCTCGGCTGCAGGCAACATGAACCGCTGGAGGCAACATGCGTGTGGGCTCGAGGGCCAGGCTTCGATGGATGATCGGCATCGCGATGCTCGTCGGGGCGACGACCGCGCTAGCCCAGAGCTACCCGACGCGGCCGATCAGGCTCGTCGTCGGCTTCGGTCCCGGGGGTGTGGCCGACGTCACCGCGCGCGTGGTGGGACAGAAGCTCGGGGCGATCCTCGGCCAGCCGATCGTCGTCGAAAACAAGCCGACTGCGGGCGGTATCGTGGCGGCCGATACCGTCGCAAAGGCGGAACCCGACGGCTACACGCTGCTGCTGATGACCAATGGCAACGCCGTCAGCGCGTCGCTGTTCAGGTCACTGCCCTACGACATCCGCAAGGATTTTGCGCCGGTATCCACCCTCGGATTCTTCGACGTGGCGATCGTTGCCGGTCGCGATTCGCACATCGATTCGTTGAGCGACATGATTGCCTACGCGAAGACGAATCCCGGCAAGCTCGACATCGGCACGATCAACGTCGGCAGCACGCAGAACCTGGCGGCCGAGCTGTTCAAGTCGATGACTGGCATGAATGCGACCATCGTCCCGTTCAAGGGCAGTCCGGCGGTCATCGAGGCGCTGCGCCGCAATGACGTGCAGATCGGTTTCGAGATGCTGGCGCCGATCGTGCCGCAGGCGAAGAGCGGCGCAGTGAAGATCCTCGCCGTCGCCTCGGACCGGCGCTATCCTGGCCTGCCCGACGTGCCGACCGCAGGCGAGGCTGGGGTGCCCGGCTACACGGCATCGTCGTGGAATGCGATCGCCGCACCGGCGAAGACGCCGTCCGCAGTCATCGAGCGCCTGAATCAGGCGATCAACCAGGCGCTCGCCGCCCCCGAGGTCCGGCAGAAGCTGGCGCTGCAGGGCGTCGTGGCCCGCGGCAGCACACCTGCGCAGATGGGCAAGCTGGTCGGAGATGATATCGAGAAGTGGCACAAGGTGATCGAGACCGCCAGGATCGAGCGCCAGTAACGCTGCCGTTCCCCTTCAACGGTCGAGATCGGAAGCGACCACGCGGATCTCGTCCATCAGGAGCCTCGCACCCGGAGACGGAACGTCGGCACTGCGCCGCGTGATGCCGATCTGGCGCGAAGTTTCCGGCAGCGCGATCGGCAGGGCCCGCAGGAGCCCGGTGCGGAACTCGTGATCGAGTTGCCGTGCCGTGATCGCCGTCACCAGATCGCTCTCGAGCAGGACCCCACGAAGCACTGCGAGGTCGCTGGTCTCGACGCGAACGTCGGGCGCGTCGATGCCGCGCTTCGCGAACAACGCCTCGACCAGGTCGCGGGTCGGGGTCCCCGGACGCGGCAGCACCCACGCTTCCCGTGCCACGGTCTGCAGCGTCGCGCGAGGCTTCAGGAACAGTGGGTGGTCCGCGCGAGCCACGATCGCGAGCTCCTCGGAGAGCAGTGGCTCGCCGGCCAGATCGGTCGCGTACCCGGGCGGCCGAAGTGCGCCGAGGATGAAGTCGATGTCACCCGATCGCAGCGCTGCAGCCAACGTCGCGAACGGACCTTCGACCGTCTCGACGCGCAGCCCCGGGTAGCGGGATACGACCCGCGCGATCGCCCGCGGCAGGATCAGCGTGCGGCCGAGCGGCAGAGCTCCGACGGCGACAGTGCCCTTCGTCGTGCCGCGCAGCGATGTGATCTCGTCGCGTGCGTGGCGCAGTTCCGCGAGAGCCCGCTTGACGTGCAGCGCCAAGGTCTCCCCGTGCCCGGTCGGCAACATTCCCTTGGGCGTGCGCTCGAACAGCAGCATTCCCAGGCTCGCCTCGAGCTCGCGCACCGCGGCACTGACCGCAGGCTGGGTGATGCCGAGCTGTCCCGCCACCGTGGGCATGTGGTGCAGCTCGGTCAGTGCGACGAATGCGCGCAACCGCTGTTCGCTGATCTGCATCGAGAATATCGGCGCGGCACGGATCCTGGACGCCGAGCCGGCCAGGCGCGCGAATTCCCGCCGGGCATGGTCGAGCTCGTCGCCTGCGCGGCGCGCACGCTGCAACAGGACTTCTCCGTAGCGCGTCGCCAGCATGCCCTGGCGGCGCCGCTCGAACAGCGGGACCCCCAACTCGCTCTCGAGCGCATGGATCGAGCGGGTGATCGCCGACTGCGCCCGAAGCAGCGCCACCGAAGCCCGGCTCGCGCTTCCGTGTTCGACGACGGCCAGGAACACGCGCAGATGGCGCAATCCGATGGTCATGGCTGGTTGCGGCGCGCGATCGTCGGTGCCGGGGTCACGGACAGGGGCGCCGGTCGGGGACGAACGCGTTGCATCGTGCGATGCGGGGCGGATGGCACGCCGCGAAGACGCACCACGTTCGCGCGGCG
>DAHUXO010000245.1 GCA_027307095.1 Betaproteobacteria bacterium
CCCCACGAGCGTCGCGCTGCGCCGACCGATCCCTGATAGGCACCCAGCGATGCGGCGGTTGCGATCACGTGGCAGCCCCGCGCCTTCGCGAGGAGCTCGAACGGCGTGCGCAGCAACGTACCGTCGTGCGTGCCGGCACGCAGGTCCTCGTAGCGGGCGCGCGTCGCGCCGGCGCGAACGTAGGTCACGTCCGACTCGGCGAGCCCGCCACGCTCGACCAGCTCGCGCAGCACGAAAGCAAAACCGTTGGTCATCGCGTCCACCGAAAGCGTCCTGCCGCGCAGCGCGTCGAAGCCGGTCACGCCGGGCGCGGTCACCACGCTCATGAACCCGCTGTCTCCGCCCATGAACGCGAAAAGGTCCGGTTCGGCCGCAGTCTGCGCCTCGCCCTGCCCTTCCTGATACGCGACGATGTTGTCGAAGCCGGCCATCGCGACGTCGAATCGACCCTCGACGAGCCCGCTGATCAGCGCGACCGAGGTCGGCGTGAACGACAGGCTGACTGCGACGCCGTGTGCGGCGAAGAAACCCTGGCGCTGGGCGGCCCAGATCGGGAGGTTCCAGCCACCGTCGAAGGCAATGACGCGCAACGGAAGCACGCCACCGACGGAGGGGGCGGTCGCCGCGGCCATCAGAACACGCGCTGGGGCGGGACTTGCAGCATGCCGCGGATCATATCGAGGAACGGATAGGCATATCAGGGGCAGTCTGCGAGCCCCATCTTGCGCAGGAATGCGTCCCAGCGCAGGTCCGCGTGAAGTGAGGCGAGGAGTGGATCGATCTTCGTCCATGCGACTCCAGGGTCCCGCTGCTCGCAGGCCCGGGCTAGCCACTCGAACGCGAAATCCGACTCGCCGCGCGCGGCGTAGACCTCCACGATCTGGTACGCCGCCTCCTGCGCGTACTTCGCGATCAGCTCCCGCAGGGCCGCATCGGATTCGGCGTCGCGACCTGCGCTGTGGTGGATGATCGCCGACGCATAGAGACGCGCCCACAGCTCGGGTTCCCGCAGCGCCTCCGTGAGCGCCTCCGCGTTCTTGCCCTGTGCAAGAAGATTCAGCGAAAGCGATGCGCGGGTGGCGGCTCTCTGTGGCGCAAGCTCCAGGGTCTTTTCCAATGCGGCCACAGCCTGCGCGTGCCGGCCGGCGGACCACAGTGCAAGTCCAAGAAAGAAATGGGCCTGCGCGCTCAGCGGATCCTGCTCGACCGCGCGTCGTGCGAAGCCGATTGCCTCCTCGATTCGGCCCAGGCACCCCGAAAGCAGGCTGGCCTGATGGAGTACCAAGGGGTTTCCCGGCGCCAGTTCCAGCGCCCGGCCATTGGACGCCTCCGCGCCGCGCCAATCCATGTCGTAACTCATCTGGATCCAGCCCAATTGCGCATGGCCTTCGGCTAGGTTCGGTTCGAGCGCGAGCGCCCGCAGCACGGCCTCCCGAGCCCTGCCGTATCCTTCGGCGATCGGGGTCCAACCCCATGCCGCCTCGGCGGCGTAGGCGCCTCCCAGCTCCGCCAACGCGAGTGCAAACGCCGGATCCAGGTCGAGTGCCTGCTTGAGATAGAGGATCCCTTTCGCCGTGTCGTCGCGATTGAGCCGATCGATGAAATGCCGCGCCTGCAGGTAGAGTCGGTGCGCGTCCGGATCGGTGCTGCGACCCTTTACCGCTTCCGCCACCTGCGCTGTCACCTCGTGGCGCGCTTTCGCGTCCGCCGCCTCGCCCAGCAGCTTCGCGCGCAGCTCCTTCACCACCGACTGCGCGATGTCGTCCTGCACCGCGAAGATGTCCTCCAGCGTCCGATCGTAGGTCTCCGACCACAGGTGATAGCCGTCGGCCACCTTCACCAGCTGCACCGAGACCCGCATCCGGTTGCCGGCCTTGCGCACGCTGCCTTCAAGTACCGTCGCCACGTTGAGCGCATGGCCCACCTCGGCGACCGTTGCGCCCTTGCCCTTGAACGTGTAGGCCGATGATCGCGCTGCCACCCGCAGCCCGCGGATTTTGGCCAGCACGTTCAGGAGCTCGTCGGCAAGGCCGTCGGAGAAGTACTCGTCTTCCGGATCTTGGCTGCGGTTCACGAACGGAAGCGCGGCGATCGACGGCGGTCCATGGGCGGGGACAGCGGTTGAAGCGAGCGCTTCCGACGTGGCCGCTGGCATTGCGCGTGGTGGCGTAACCGAACGTGGCGTCGCCAACAGTGGCGCAACTGGCCCCGGCGCAGCGCCGCCCGAAAGCAGCCGCTGCACGCGCTCGGCAAACGCTGCCGACGCTTCACCCCCCGGCAGGTGCGTCCACTGCACTTCCCGGAACTTCTCCGGCACCCGGGCGTTGGCGTCGATCGCCGAGTCGATCACCACCGGCAGCAGGAATGTCTTGTCCTCGGCCATCAGGTGCGACCGGTCGACCGCCAGCTTCAACTCCAGCCTGAAATAGCCCTCCTCGCGGAACTGCGTGGTGGCCGAGATGACCGGCACGAACAACGCGCATTCCTTGATCTGCCGGCGGATCGACGCATCCCAGGCGTCGCCCCCACGCAGCGCGCTCTGGTCGAACCACACCTCGAGGCCCACCGCGCGCAGCGCATCGCAGATGCGCCTTGCGGCTTGCGCGTCTTGCGACGCGTAGCTGAGGAAGACGGCTTTGGGGGGAGCGCTCACGCAGGGCCGAATCGGAAACGGAGCTCGCGACCCAGGGAGGCCGGGGCTGCCGTGCCGCGGGGGAGGACCGCGGCGATTGTCGCCCAGTCCACGCGGACTCGCAATGAGCGGCGGCGGAAGTCCGCGCCACGCCGAATCGCCAACCTCCTACGCTGAAATCGCCAGGCGCTCGCTCCGGTAGATCCTCGCCGTGATCGTGGTCGCGACCGCCGCCGCGGCCGCGGTGCAGAAAAAGCACACCGCCAGCCCCGTGAAGGGCACCGGATCACCGCGCATCAGCCGGGTGATGACGACCTGCTGTCCCAGCAGCGGCACCGCGTACATCCAGAGCTGCGCCTTGAACGGCAGGATCGACAGCAGCAAGGTCGGTACGATCGGCACCAACATCAGCAGCGAGAGGTATGTCTGCGCCTCACGGTAACTCTTGGCAAACGCCGCGACCATCGTCTGCAATCCCGCCAGCAGCGCCGCCAGCGGCAACATCACGAAGATCGTCCGGACGACGAAGTCCGAGCCGATCGTAAGCGTCATCCCGATC
>DAHUXO010000247.1 GCA_027307095.1 Betaproteobacteria bacterium
ATAAAGGAATCGAACCCTTGACCTTCGCATTACAAGTGCGCTGCTCTACCAACTGAGCTAATCCGGCGACTGAAAGGTGACTGTTCACCTAAAACGAGGTGACTGTTGCCAGCCGTGCGCTCGGCAAACGAAAGCTACTGCATTGATTTAGCGATGTATTTTCGCTATACTATCAACGCGGCCATGTGATTACAAAACCGCTGCTCTACCAACTGAGCTATGCCGGCGCGGCGAGATTGTAGCGCCTTTGGATAGGTCAACCCCAGCCATCAGCGGCGCGCCCGTCAGCAGCACATGCCGGTGCCGGCGCTTGCTGTGCAGCAGCACGGACTCGAGCTGTTGCGCGAGTCCTATGTGACGGCGTCTACTTGACGACTTGCAGGTGCGTAGGGCGCTTGGGCCGGGCCGGCTCGACGGCATCCGGCTTCGGCTCGCCGACCGCCTGGCTGTCCCGCGCTGCGGCTGCCGAAGTGAGCGCGGCGACCGGATCGTCGGGTGCGGTGAAGGAGAACCCGTAACCGGTCTCCTTCGCGAAAATGCCGATGACCGCACCGATCGGCACCGCGACCTCCTGCGACGAGCCGTTGAAGCGCGCAGTGAACTGGATCCACTGGTTGTCGATCGTCAGCTTGCGCGTCGCGGTCGCGCTGACGTTCAGCACGATCTCGCCGTTCTTGACGAAAGCCGCGGGCACGCGGGTCTGCGGATTCACTCGCACCGCGAGATACGGCGTCAGGCCGTTGTCTGCGCACCACTCGCAGATGGCGCGCACGAGATAGGGCTTGGCGGACTGTTCTGACATGCCGTCGATATTACCCTTGGTGTCCGCGCGGTCAAGGCACGGGCTTTACCGCCCGTCCGCCCGACGTTCACCACAGTGCGTACCCTACTTGCGCATTCCGCGCTCGGCGGAGGTCAGTGCCTCCGAGAATGCCGGTCGCGCGAACAGGCGCTCGGCGTATTTCATCAGCGGCGCCGCCTGCTTGGGCATCTGGATGCCGTAGTAGTCGAGCCGCCACAGCAGCGGCGTGATCGCGACGTCGAGCATCGAGTATTCCTCGCCGAGCATGTGCTTGTGCTTGGCGAACACCGGCGCGATCTGCATCAGCGAATCACGCACGAGTGCGCGCGCCCGATCCGCCTGCTTCTGGTTGGTGCCCTCGAGCGCGTCGATGTGGACGAACAGCTCCTTCTCGAACCGGTGCAGGAAGAGCCGCGCGCGTGCGCGCATCACCGGGTCGGCGGGCATCAGCTGCGGGTGCGGGAAACGCTCGTCGATGTACTCGTTGATGATGTTGGACTCGTGCAGCACCAGATCGCGCTCGACCAGCACCGGCACCTGGTTGTACGGATTCATCACCGCCAGGTCCTCGGGCTTGTGGTCGAGGTCGACGTCGATGATCTGGAAGTCCATGCCCTTCTCGTGCAGCACGATGCGGCAGCGCTGACTGAATGGGTCGGTCGTGCCGGAGTAAAGGGTCATCATGGTCTGGTTCTCCTTGATCGATGCTGCGGTTTGCCACGCGTCCTCGATTCGTTCGAATGCGGTGGCGCATCAGGGAAAGCAACGGGGCAGGAGGTTCGCTCCTGCCCCGCATGAACCGTCGCGGTCGCTGCTAGTGCAGGTCTTTCCAGTATTCCCGCTTCAGCGCATAGGCGAATACGTACAGGACGCCGAGGAACAGGAGCACGATGATGCCGAGGTGGATGCGCTCGTTCTTGACCGGCTCGGCCATGTAGTCCAGGTAATTGACGAGGTCTCCGACGAAGGCCTCGTACTGGGCGCGCGTCATCGTGCCCGGCACGTCGGGAGCGACGGTCAGCATCGCGTACTTGCCGCCGGGCTGCGCCTCGACCATCGACAGGCCCTTGGCAGCGATCGCCGCGCCCGCCGCCTTCTCGTGCTCCTCGTACTCCGTCTCGACCAGCTTGTTCGTGCCCGAAAGCTGCCACAGGACATTGGGCATGCTGACGTTCGGGAAAACGAGGTTGTTCCAGCCCGACGCCGACTTGTCGTCCCGGTAGAAGCCGAGCAGGTAGTTGTAGAGCCAGTCGCGGCCGCGGACTCGCGCCTCGACCGACAGATCGGGCGGGGCCGCGGGAAACCATTGCTCGGCGTCCTTCGCCGTCATCGCGACCGTCATCGTATTGCCGATCTTCTGGGTCGCGAACATCAGGTTGTCGGTGATCTCCGCCGGCGTGAGGCCGATGCCCTCGAGCCGGTTGTAGCGCATGTACTTCGCCGTGTGACAGGTCAGGCAGTAGTTGACGAAATCGCGTGCGCCGCGCTGCAGCGACTCTTCGTCGAGGCGGTTGATGGGCGCCGGCGCGAGGCGCAGGCCTTCCTCGCCTTGCGAGAACGCGGGCCCGGCGCAGAGGGACAGTCCCAGCGACAGCGATACCAGCAGGATACGGGCGAGCTTGCTCATTTCCACCTCACCCGGTCCGGTTGCGGTTTGGTCTTGTCGCGCCTCGTGTACCAGGGCATCAGCAGGAAGAACGAGAAGTAGACGACCGTCAGGCATCGCGAGAGGACGGTCGCGCGATCGGCGCCGTAGAACGGGGCGCCGTCGCCGAACTGTCCCCACACCGTCACCGGGACGGTGCCGAGGTAGCCGAGGATCAGGAACGAGACGATGAACGCCGCGAGGAACGACTTGTAGAGCGTGCCGCGGTAGCGGATCGACTTGACTGCGCCGCGATCGAGCCACGGGAGCACGAAGAAGATCAGCACCGACACGCCCATGACGATCACGCCCCAGACCTGCGTCTGGAGGAACGAGGGCACCGCCCGCAGCATCGCGTAATAAGGCGTGAAGTACCAGACCGGGGCGATCTCCGGGGGCGTCTTCAGCGGATTCGCCGGGATGAAGTTGTTGGCCTCGAGGAAGTACCCGCCCATGTCCGGAGTGAAGAACACGATCACGGAGAACACCGCGAGGAAGGCGACGACGCCGACGATGTCCTTCACCGTGTAGTACGGATGCGAGTAGATGCCGTCGAGCGGCAGGCCCGTCTTAGGATCCTTGGGTTGCTTCTTGATCTCGACGCCGTCGGGATTGTTCGAACCCGTCTCGTGCAACGCAATCAGGTGCGCCGCGACGAGGGCGATCAGCACCAGCGGCAGCGCCGCGACGTGGAAGGCGAAGAAGCGGTTCAGCGTGACGTCGGAGATCGTGTAGTCACCGCGGATCCAGGTCGACAGGTCGCCCCCGATCACCGGAATGGCCGAGAACAGGTTGACGATCACCTGCGCGCCCCAGTACGACATCTGTCCCCACGGGAGGAGGTAGCCGAAGAACGCCTCGGCCATCAGCGCCAGGTAGATCAGGCAGCCGAAGATCCAGGTCAGCTCGCGCGGCTTGCGGTAGCTGCCGTAGATCAACCCGCGGAACATGTGCAGGTAGACGACGACGAAGAACATCGACGCGCCCGTCGAGTGCATGTAGCGGATCAGCCAGCCCCACTGGACGTCGCGCATGATGTATTCGACCGACCCGAACGCCAACGTCGCGTCGGGCTTGTAGTCCATCGTCAGCCAGATGCCGGTACCGATCTGCATCACCAGCACCAAGGCTGCGAGGGAACCGAAGTAGTACCAGAAATTGAAGTTCTTCGGCGCGATGTACTTGCCCCACGCAAGCTCCCAAAGCGGGGTCAGCGGGAAGCGGTCATCGATCCAGGTCATCAACTTGCTCATCGAGCGCTCCGATGGGTCACGCGGGCTTCGGATCTTCGCCGATCACGACCTTCGTGTCGGACGCGTACCGGTGCGGCGGAATGACGAGATTCGTCGGCGCTGGCACGCCCTTGAACACGCGGCCGGCGAGGTCGAATTTCGACTGGTGGCAAGGGCAGAAGAAACCGCCCAGCCATTCCGGACCGAGGTCGGCAGGCGCCATCTCCGGACGGAACGTGGGCGAGCAGCCCAGGTGCGTGCAGATGCCCACGGCAATCCACATCGCCGGCTTGATCGAGCGCGTCTCGTTCTTGCAGTACGTCGGTTGCTGCGGCACGTCGGACTTGGGATCGGCGACGCGGGAATCCATCTTCGGCAGCGTCGCGAGCATTGCCGGTGTGCGATTGAGCACCCAGCACACCTTGCCGCGCCACTCGACGTTGATCTTCATGCCGGACTCGACCTTGCTGATGTCGATTTCCACCGGCGCGCCCGCCGCCTTCGCGCGCTCGCTCGGGAACAGCGACATCACGAAAGGCGTTGCGGCACCGATGACGCCGATGCCCCCGACGACTGACGTCGCGCCGATCAGGAACCGGCGCTTTCCATTATTCACTGCCGCTTCAGAGCCCATCCGCTGCCTTTCGCTGCGTTCGCGAGGTCGATCCGCAAAACCTTTCGATTATACGGGAATTGCCTGGCCCAATTAAAGAGCGGCAGCGAATTTCCGCCTGAATAGCATGCAAAAACAGGCAATTGGGCGGGGGTCTCGCGGCGGCAGCCCGCAACACCCGGTTACCTTTGCGCCGCGCTGCGAGCGGGCGCGCCACTATAATGATGGCCGTCGAGATCCCCGCCACGTCGCGGCCGTCGCCGCCCACAATCCCGTGATCAGGAAGTTCTGGCTGCTGTTCGCCCAAGCCTGCACGCTCTGCGTGGCCGCACTGTTCGTCGTCGTCACGCTGCGGCCCGACCTCGTGCCCCGCCTTGCCGCCAAGGGCACCAATGTCGTCCTGGTCCGGGAGGCTTCCGCGCCTGCGGCGAACGCCGCGTCGATGCGCGACCCCGCGCCGGTCCCGCGGCCTGCCGCGAGCTACGCCGATGCAGCGAAGAAGGCGATGCCCTCGGTCGTCAACATCTACACGAGCAAGGCCGTTCGGGTGCGCAACCCGCTGCTCGACGATCCGGTCCTGCAGCACTACTTCCCCGAACTCGCCCAGCGCGGCGAGACCCGCCGCACGACCAGCCTGGGGTCCGGGGTCATCGTCGCTTCGGAAGGCTATGTTCTCACCAACCCGCACGTCGTCGACGGCGCCGACGACATCGAGCTCGTCCTTGCCGACGGCCGCGAGATGCGCGCGACGATCAAGGGCAGCGACCCCGAATCGGACCTCGCGGTCCTGAAGGTGGAGGCCAAGGACCTGCCCGCGATCACGTTCGGCTCGATGGACACGCTGCAGGTCGGCGACGTCGTGCTCGCGATAGGGAACCCGTTCGGCTTCGGCAACACGGTGACGGCAGGCATCGTCAGCGCGCTCGGCCGCAATCATCTGGGCGTCAACCGCTTCGAGGATTTCATCCAGACCGACGCCCCGATCAACCCGGGCAATTCGGGGGGTGCGCTGGTCGACGCCGCGGGCAACCTCGTCGGGATCAACAGCACGATCTTCTCGCAGTCGGGCGGCTCGATGGGCATCGGCTTCGCGATCCCGGTCTCCCTCGCGCGCGATGTCCTGTCCCAGATCATCGCGACCGGCGAGGTGACCCGGGGCTGGCTCGGCGTCGAGCCGCAGGCGATCACCCCCGACGCCGCGAAGGCGCTGGCCCTCACGCGCAGCGACGGCGTGCTGGTCCGCGGCCTGCAGCGCGACGGGCCCGCCGACCGCGCCGGGGTCAAGCCGAGCGACGTCATCCTGGCGATCGGCGACAAGCCCACGCCCGACGTGCCCCGGTTGCTCGCGCGCATCGCCGAGCTGAAGCCCGGGACCGTCACCAGGCTGAACATCCTGCGCCAGGGCCAGCCGCTCGCGGTCGACGTGACGGTCGCCAAGCGGCCGCGGCCGCCGTAGATCCTCCCCTCACCTCGACCCTTTCCCGTAACCGGGAGAGGGAGGCTGGCGGGGGCGAATTACTTCACGGGCAGGGTCGCCTCGCGCTCGGCCTTCGATGGCCGCTTGGACACGAAGCGCGAGATCAGCAGCCCCAGCTCGAACAGCATCCACAGCGGGACCGCGAGCAGGCACTGCGACAGGATGTCGGGTGGCGTGAACACCGCGCCGACGACGAACGATCCGACGATCACGTAGGGCCGGATCGACCTGAGCTTCTCGAGCGAGACGACACCGAGGTACACGAGAACGACGACGACGACCGGCGTCTCGAACGTCACCCCGAACGCGATGAACATCGTCAGCACGAACGACACGTACTTGTCGATGTCGGTCATCATCTGCACGCCGGCCGGCGTGTAGTGCGCGAAGAAATGGAACGCGACCGGGAACACGACGAAATACGCGAACGACATCCCGAGCGCGAAGAACACGCAGCTCGACACCAGCACCGGCAGGACCAAGCGCTTTTCGTGCTGGTACAGGCCGGGGGCGACGAACGCCCACGCCTGCCACAGCACGTACGGCAGGGCGATCAGGAACGCGGCGACCAGCGTCACCTTGAGCGGCACGAGGAACGTTCCGGTGACGTCGGTGGCGATCATCGTCGCGCCCTGCGGCAGCGCGTGCAGGAGCGGCCGCGCGAGCAGCGCGTAGATGTCCTTGGAGAACGGGAAGAGCACGAGCAGGACCACCACAATCGCTATGATCGAGCGCATCAGGCGCGTGCGCAGCTCGATCAGGTGCGATAGGAAGGATTCCTGCGTCTCGGTGTTTTCGCTCATCGTGGGTCGCATCGATCGCGCCGCGGTCGCGCCCAGGATGGCTCCGGGCCGCGCCGCGTCGCGTCAGACACCGTCAGATCTTCTCGAAGCCCGGCAACGCCGCCTGGCGCGGCGGTTCCGGTGGCACGGCGGCGGCCGTCGGCAAGGTGGCGGGCTCGGCCGCAACCGGCGCGATCGATGCCACGCCGGGAGCCGCCGCCGGCCCGGGCGTTGCAGTCGCGACGGTCTCCGCGCCCGCTTCGTTCAGCTCGCGCTCGACATTGCGCACGCCGGTCGCGACGTCGCTGGCGGCGTTCGCAACGGTCTGCTGGAGATCGCGCGCCGCTCCCTGCATCTCGCTCTGCAGCTTGCGCAGCTCGTCGAGCTCCATCTCGCGACTGATATCGGCCTTGACCTCGTTGACGTAGCGCTGCAGCCGCCCGAACAGGAGGCCCATCGTGCGCGCGGCCTTCGGCAGGCGCTCGGGGCCGAGCACGACCAGCGCGACAACCGCGATCAACACGATCTCCGAGAAGCCGATGTCGAACATGCCAACGCGTCCTGTGCGCACGCGCGCGGCGCCCGACGCGGCAGCGTCGCGCGCCGTCGCCTTGCGTCAGACCTTGGTCGAAGGCTCCTTGGTGACTTCGGCGTCGATCGTCCTGCCGGTCACCTGCGGCGCGTCGGCAGGCGCCGCGGGTGCGTCGCCTTCGGCGCCCTTCATGCCTTCCTTGAAGCCTTTCACCGCGCCGCCCAGGTCCTCGCCGATGTTGCGCAGTTTCTTCGTGCCGAAGATCAGCACGACGACGAGAAGCACGATCAGCCAATGCCAGATGCTCAGTCCACCCATGTCCATCTCCTAGATCTATGTGCGCTCATGCACCCTTGCGCACGATCATCGGCCCCAGGGGTTCGGGACCGCCGATGACGTGCACATGAACGTGCATCACGTCCTGCCGGCCGACCCGGCCGGTATTGATGATCGTCCGGAAGCCGTCGCCGGCCCCCTGCTCCCGCGCCAGCTTTCCAGCGAGCGACAGGATTCTTCCCAGCGCGGGCGCGTCGTCGGGCGTCGCGTCGTAGAGCGTCGCCACGTGCTTTTTCGGCACCAGCATGAAGTGCACCGGCGCCACCGGCTGGATGTCGTGGAACGCGACGATCTGCGCGTCCTCGTAGACCTTGCGGCTCGGAATCTCCCCGCGAATGATCTTGCAGAAGATGCAGTTCGGATCGTCGGCCATACGGATCGTTCGCTAGCGGTCGGGGTCGGAAAACGTCGCAGGTCAGGCGCGGGACGCCTTCTCGACGTGGCCCGAGACACCTTCCCGGCGGGCAAGTTCAGCCAGTACGTCCGCGGGGCCCAGGCCGTGGCGAGCAAGAAGCACGAGGCAGTGAAACCAGAGATCCGCGACCTCGGCGGTAATGCGGATCTTATCACCGTCCTTGGCGGCCAGCACCGCCTCGGTCGCCTCCTCCCCGACCTTCTTCAGGACGGCGTCCTCGCCCTTGGCCAGGAGCGACGCGACATAGGAGGTCCGGGGGTCGCCGCCCTTGCGAGCCTCGATCGTCGCCGCGAGGCGCGCGAGCACGTCTGCGGCGGGCGGGTCACTCGTGGCCATAGATGGTCTTCGGGTCCTCGAGCACGGGCTCGACGGTGTGCCATTCCCCGTCCTCGAGGCGCCGGTGGAAGCACCGCTCCCGGCCCGTGTGGCAGGCGATTCCGCCGACCTGCTCGACCAGCAGCAGGATCGCGTCGCGATCGCAATCGAGGCGGATCTCGCGGACGCGCTGGACGTGCCCCGACTGCTCGCCCTTGCGCCACAGCTGGCCGCGCGAGCGCGACCAGTAGTGGGCCTCGCGGGTCTGCTCGGTCAGGGTCAGCGACTCGCGGTTCATCCACGCGAGCGTCAGCACGCGATGGGTCGCGGCGTCCTGCGCGATCGCGGGCACGAGCCCGTCGGCGTTCCAGCGGATGGCATCCTGCCAGTGCATGTTCGACCTTCGGTGCGGCGGATCATCTTACATGACCCCCCGCCCGGCGGCGCGCGGCCCGCGCTAGTCGCGGACTTCGATGCCGGCGTCTCTCATCGCCGCCTTGGCCTGGCCGATCGTGAACTCGCCGTAGTGGAAGATCGATGCCGCGAGCACCGCGTCCGCGCCGCCGATCGTGACGCCCTCGACCAGGTCGTTGAGCGTGCCCACCCCCCCCGACGCGATCACCGGGACGTCGACCGCATCGGCGACCGCGCGCGTCAGCTTGAGATCGAAGCCGCTCCTCGCACCGTCGCGATCCATGCTGGTCAGCAGGATCTCGCCAGCCCCCTGCGCCACGACGTCGCGCGCCCACTGTACCGCGTCGATTCCGGTCGGCGTGCGTCCGCCGTGGATGTAGACCTGCCACTCGTCGACCGCGGATTTCTTGGCATCGATCGCCGCCACGACGCATTGCGCCCCGTAGCGGTCCGACGCCCGCCTGAAGAGCTCCGGATTCCTGACCCCGGCAGTGTTGATGCTGACCTTGTCGGCGCCGGCGTTCAGGAGCGCGCGGATGTCGTCGATCGAATTGACGCCGCCGCCCACCGTCAGCGGTATGAACACCTGATCGGCGACCGCACCGATCATGTCGTAGAGCAGCCCCCGGGTCTCGACGCTGGCGCGGATGTCGAGGAACGCGATCTCGTCGGCGCCTTGCGCGTCGTAACGGCGCGCCACCTCAACCGGGTCCCCGGCATCGCGCAGGTTGACGAAGTTGACGCCCTTGACGACGCGCCCATCGGCGATGTCGAGGCAGGGGATGATGCGCTTGGCGAGCCCCATCAGCCCGCGGAAGAGACGAAGGGGTCGGAGATCCGCGGCAGCGGCTGCAAGCGCCCGACCGGCACGATGCTCATTCCCCGCCCTTCGCCGCCTTGAGCGCTTCCTTGAAATCCAGCCTGCCTTCGTAAAGCGCGCGCCCGGCGATCGCCCCGATGATGCCGTCGGCCTCGTAGGGGACGAGTTCCTGGATGTCCTTGATCGACGACAGCCCGCCGCTCGCGATCACCGGCGTCTTGATCTCGCGTGCGAGCCGGACGGTCGCCTCGAGGTTGACGCCGGAGAGCATGCCGTCGCGGCCGATGTCGGTGTAGACGATCGCCTCGACGCCGTAGTCCTCGAACTTGCGCGCCAGGTCGACGACGTCGTGCCCGGTCATCTTCGACCAGCCATCGGTCGCGACCTTGCCGTCGCGCGCATCGAGTCCGACGATGATGTGTCCGGGAAACGCGTAGCAGGCGTCGTGCAGCAGCCCGGGATTCTTGACCGCGGCGGTGCCGATGATCACGTAGCTGATGCCATCGTCCAGGTAGCGCTCGATGGTGTCGAGATCGCGGATGCCGCCGCCGAGCTGCACCGGTATGTCGTCGCCGACGACGCTGACGATCTCGCGTATCGCGAGCTCGTTCTTCGGCTTGCCGGCGACCGCGCCGTTCAGGTCGACGAGGTGCAGCCGCTGCGCTCCCAGCTCGAGCCAGTGCTGCGCCATCGCGGCGGGGTCCTCCGAGAACACCGTGGCCGTCTGCATGTCACCCTGTTTCAGGCGCACGCAATGTCCGTCCTTGATATCGATCGCGGGAATGATCTGCATGGGCAGCAGGACTGCTGGAGGAGGCGAAACGGTGCGGCGCGACTGCGCCTCGAACGGGCAGTCTACGCGTGTCCGTCCCAGCTGACGAAGTTCGCGAGCAATTGCAGGCCGGCGCGCTGGCTCTTTTCGG
>DAHUXO010000293.1 GCA_027307095.1 Betaproteobacteria bacterium
GCAACGCCGCGCGCGAGATCCTGAAGGATTCGAGGCGGGGCCGGGCCGGCCGCCGCGGCGCACAGCGCTGAGCGCGTGCACCGCCGATGCGCCGCGCGGCTCCGACGTGGCGCCGCCGGTCTCCCGGAAAAAGAGCGCGAAGCCGGCCGATAAGCCGGGTTCTGTTACGGCGCGTGGAGTCCACGCGCTATGACCGTCATTCCTCTAGGCCCGGCGTTGCCGCCGGGCTCGAGCCGCCTACCCGCGGACTCGGCGAGCAGCGTCGTCGTCCGCCTATTTGGCGTTGCTCCGGATGGAGGTTGCCGCGTTTCACCCGCCCCCGTTTGACCAGGGGCGACTCGTCTCTGTGGCCCTGTTCCTCGCCTTCGCCTTGGCCGCGAGGCCTCGACTGTTGCGGCCGGGCGTTACCCGGCATCCTGCTCTGTGGAGCCCGGACTTTCCTCTCCCCGCGGAGCTTGCGCTCCGAAGGCAGCGACGATCTGGCCGGCTTCGCAAGCGCCATTGTAGAGGGTTCGCGCCTGCCGCGCCGGCCTTTCGCCCGCGCTGCCATCTCTGTCGCATGGCTCCGCGGCGTGGGCAACGGGGCGGGGCATGTCTATGCGCTCGCCATGTCCCGCCCGGCGGCCCCGGACAGATCGGTGCCCACTCGAGCGGTGTGACCCCGAACCGCGCCGATTCCATTCGAGGGGTTCGGCGTGCGGTTCGCGCAGCCGCATCGCCAGGCGAAGGGTAACGGGTTCTCGCCCGAGGCGCCTGCGGCGCAGTCGTCGCAAAGCGGGTGGCTCGTGCGCGGCGACTCGTGTGTTGAGTCGTCGCCGCGAGCCGGGACCCGCTCGACGACGAGGGTTGCGCCGCCGAAGCCTTGGGCGAGAGCCCGTTACCCTGCGCCCCACCCGGACCCAGGTGCGGAGGCAGGTGCGCGGAAGCAGGTGTGCGGAAGCAGCTGTGCAGGTTGGCGTGTGTAAGCGGGCAGGGCGTTTCGCGCAGCTACGCCGGTTCGACCGCGCCGACGCGCCAGCGCAACTCCTCGCCGGCACGCAGCGGCACGATCGTTGAGTCGCCGAAGGGCAGCGACTCCGGGACGCGCCACGTTTCGCGGCGCAGGGTGATCGACTCGCCGTTGCGCGGCAGGCCGTAGAACGCGGCGCCGTGCACGCTCGCGAAGCCCTCGAGGCGGTCGAGCGCCCCGGCGTCCTCGAACGCCTCGGTGTAGAGCGCCAGGGCGACGGGCGCGCTGTAGCAGCCGGCGCAGCCGCAGGCGTTTTCCTTCGCGTCCTTCGCGTGGGGCGCGGAATCGGTCCCGAGAAAGTACTTGGGGTTGCCCGAGGTAGCGGCGGCGACGAGCGCCTGCCGGTGCGTCTCGCGCTTGAGGACGGGCAGGCAGTAGAGATGCGGGCGCAGCCCGCCCGCGAACATCGCGTTGCGCGAATACAGCAGATGCTGCGGCGTGATCGTCGCGGCGACGTGCTCGGGCGCCTCGCCGACGAACTGGGCGGCGTCGCGGGTCGTGATGTGCTCGAGCACGACACGCAGGGCGGGAAAATCCCGCAGGATCGAGGTCAGCTCGCGGTCGATGAACACGCGCTCGCGGTCGAATACGTCGACGCCCGGGTCGGTGACTTCGCCGTGGATCGCGAGCACGACGCCGTGCCGCTCCATCGCGGCGAGTGCCGGATAGGCGCGCGCGAGCGCGGTCACCCCCGATTCCGAATTCGTGGTCGCGCCCGCCGGGTAGTACTTGACCGCGTGCACGAATCCGCTCGACTTCGCGCGGGCGATCTCGCCGGCCGAGGTCGCATCGGTCAGGTAAAGCGTCATCAGTGGCTCGAAACCGCCGGCCGCGGGCAGCGCGGCGAGGATGCGTTCCCGGTAGTCCGCAGCTGCCTGCACCGTGGTCACTGCAGGCCTGAGGTTGGGCATGACGATTGCTCGGCGAAATACTCGGGCAGTTGCCGGAGCGACGGCGCGCAGCGCTTGGCGGTCGCGCAAATGGACGTGCCAGTCGTCGGGGCGGGTCAGCCTGAGGGAAGAAAGGGGCACCGGAACTCCTTGTTTTGCCGCGATTATAGGGCGCGGCCCCCTCCCCGGGGGCGGTCCCGCGGCCGGGGGCTCCGCATGATCGCTCGCGGGCGCCCGACGGGTTATAATGCCCAATTTACCGCGGACATCGCGCGGCGCCCGATCGCAAGGATCGGCACCGCGTCGCTACGACGTTACGGATGGAACGAAGCATGGCAGCCAAAACCGCAACCGCCGTCAAGAAACAGCCCCGCGAGCTTACCGAGGAAGAGATCCTCAAGGCTCCGGAGAAGGACTACATGAATGAAGCCCAGCTCGCTTTCTTCAAGAAGCGGCTGATGGACATCCGCGACCAGATCCTGCGCAACGCCGACGATACCGGGGAGCACCTGCGCGAGAACGAGATCACCACGGACCCGTCCGACCGCGCGACCCTCGAAGAGGAGTACACGCTCGAGCTGCGCACGCGCGACCGGGAACGCACGCTCCTGAAGAAGGTCGAAAAATCGCTGCGGATGATCGACGACGGTTCCTACGGCTACTGCGAGGAAACCGGCGAGCCGATCGGCGTTCCGCGACTCATCGCGCGCCCGATGACGACATTGTCGATCGAGGCCCAGGAACGCCGCGAGCGGGTTCAGAAGCTCTACGGCGACTGATCCCGCGCGACCTGCCGCGCGAAGTGCGGGCGACGTCGCCTAACCGCATCGCATGCGACGCGCCGACGATCCCGCTCTGCAATTCCAATCATTGATCGAAGGAGCCCGCCGATATGTTCACGCTGCCGCCTCTGCCGTATGCCGATAACGCGCTCGACCCGGTGATCACCGCGAACACTCTGTCGTTCCACTACGGCAAGCACCACAAGACTTACGTCGACAATCTGAACAACCTGGTCAAGGGCACCGAATACGAGTCGGCGACACTCGAGAAGGTGATCGCCGAGACGGCGGGCAAGCCCGACAAGGCGGGACTGTTCAACAATGCCGCCCAGATCTGGAACCACACGTTCTACTGGAAGAGCCTCAGGGCCGGCGGCGGCGGCAAGCCGGCGGGCCGTGTTGCTGCGATGATCGACTCCGATCTCGGCGGCTACGACAATTTCCGCAAGGATTTCGCCGCCAATGCCGTTTCGCAGTTCGGTTCCGGCTGGGGGTGGCTGGTGCAGGAGGGCGGCAAGCTCAAGATCGTCAAGACCGGCAATGCCGAGGTTCCGCTGACCAAGGGCCAGACGCCGCTGTTGACGATCGACGTGTGGGAGCATGCCTATTACCTCGATTACCAGAACCGACGCGCCGACTACGTCAATGCTGTAATCGACAAGTTGCTCAACTGGGATTTTGCCGCCGAGAATCTCGGGCGGGGCTGAACGCCTGCCTGGCGGCTCACTGGCGTACGCGACGGCCGGTCTTCCGGCCGTTGTCATCTGGGCAACGGCATTCGGACAATCTCCGGCGGAAGAGCGCCCTCGCTTGTTCGCCACGGGCTCCAAGCCCATAATCATCATCTTTCATTCCAACGGCATACCGATCCGGATGGCGATTTTCGGAAAGGCGTCGGCCAGGAAGTCGACGGCTGCGAAGGCGTCGAGCGGGACTTCTCCGCCGAAGCGTCCGCACGTCGTGTCGGCGCGCGAGCTCGCGGCGCAGGCGGCAACCCGCAAGGCGGGGAAGTCGCCCGCGTACGAGCCGTTGGGAGAATCGAGTCTGCGCGGCGCGAGCATCATCGACTGGTCGACTGCGCCCGCGGCGATCGAGGTCGCGCAGGCGAACCCGGGACTGTGCGAAGTCCTCGAGAACGCCGCGCTGTTGTTCGCAAGCGGCCAGGAGCGGGCGGCGCGGGCCGTTCTCGAGCAGGGCGTCCAGACCGACCCCGAGGCGCGGCAGTCGCCGCTGACGTGGCTTGCGCTGTTCGACTTGCTGCAGCGCGCGAACGACCGAGCCGCGTTCGATCAGCTGGCGATGAACTACCTGCTCCAGTTCGAGAGTTCCGCGCCATCGTGGGACGAGAGGGCTGCGCCCCAGCACGACGGCAAGGGTCAGGGCGGCGGCTACATCGCGATCACCGGCAAGCTTTCGGCGGGCAGCGGTGCCCAGTTCGACGGCCTCAGGCGTGCGCTGGAAAAATGCGTTCCGCGCGCGAGGATCGACCTCGCCTCGGTCGCCGGCTTCGACGACGCAGGCGCCCACCTGCTCGCCCAGGATCTCGCGCGAGCGCGGCGCCAGAGAATGGAGCTCACGATCCAGCGGCCCGAGAAGCTCGTCGCCGCGCTGGAAGCAGCCGTCGCGCAGGGCAGGGCGGGCGGCGAAGGCGCGTGGCTGCTGTCGCTCGAGCTCAAGCAATGGCATCACGATCAGCCGGGTTTCGACGACCGGGCGGTCGAGTACGCGGTGACCTTCGAGCTGTCGCCGCCGTCGTGGGAGCCTCCGCCACGGGCGCAGCGCGTCGGCGCGGACGGGGAGTTGCCACGCGAGCTTCCGCGCGCGTCGCCGGAGGGTCGGGCATCGCCGACGGTCTCGGACTCCGAGACCGTCGCCTGGAGCGGGGAGCTCGTAGGTCCTGCGCCGCCCCAGCTCGCGCAACTCGACCCATTCGCCGCGATGCGCGACGTCGTGACCGTCGACATGAGCGCCGTGGCGCGCGTCGACTTCGTCTGCGCCGGTGCGCTGCTGAATTCGATCCTGCGCATCGAGGGCCAGCACAAGGCCGTGCAGATCGTCGGCGCGACGCCGATCGTGCGGGCGTTGCTGCTGCTGATCGGCATCTCGCCGCGACACTTCCTGAAGAAGGTCGACTGAAGGCAGGATGGGCGCGGCATGACCGGCGAGACGTTCCACGGGACGACGATACTTTCGGTGCGCCGCGGCGCCGTGGTCGCCCTGGGCGGCGACGGCCAGGTCACGCTCGGCCAGGTCGTGATCAAGGCGACGGCGCGGAAGGTCCGGCGCCTGTACCACGGCAAGGTGCTCGCGGGATTCGCGGGAGCGACGGCCGACGCGTTCACGCTGTTCGAGCGCTTCGAGGGCAAGCTCGAGAAACACCAGGGACATTTGACGCGCGCCGCGGTCGAACTCGCCAAGGACTGGCGCTCGGACCGCGTGCTGCGGCGGCTGGAGGCGATGCTCGCCATAGCCGATCACACGGCGTCGCTGATCGTGACCGGCAACGGCGACGTGCTGGAGCCCGAGCATGGGATCGTCGCCATCGGATCGGGTGGCGCCTACGCGCAGGCAGCGGCGCGAGCGCTGCTCGACAATACCGAGCTGCCCGCGGCCGAGATCGTCGGCAAGTCGCTGTCGATCGCCGGAGAGATCTGCATCTACACGAACCAGCACGTGGTCGTCGAAACGCTACCGGAATGAGCGATCAGGTCGGGGTCGGCGACGTCATCATTGCCGGTGCAGGGCTGGTCGGCCTCGCGCTCGGGACCGCGCTCGCTCGCGCCGGCCTGGCGGTGACGCTGGTCGACCGTACGCCGCTCGCCGCCGCGGGGACCGACGGCTGGGACGTCCGGATCTACGCGATCAGCCCGGGAAGCGCGTCGTTCCTTCAGGCGATCGGTGCGTGGCAGGGATTGTCGTGCGAGCGCATCGCGGCGATCGAGTCGATGCGCGTCGTAGGCGACACCGGCGCGACACTGACGTTCTCCGCCTACGAGCTGGGCGAGCGCGCGCTCGCATGGATCGTCGAAGAGCGGGCGCTGCGCGCAGCGTTGCTGCTGCAGGCGCACATGGCGGGCGTCGACGTCGTCGCGAGCGGACGCTTCTCGAAGCTCGCCTGGTCGGCGGGCGAGGGGACGCTGTCGCTGGAGGACGGCCGCAGCTATTCCGGCCGGCTCGTCGTCGGGGCCGATGGAATCAATTCCTGGGTACGCCACGCTTCGGGAATTCTCGCCGAACCGCGGGACTACGGACAGCAGGGCGTGGTCGCGAATTTCGAATGCGAGCGCGCCCACCATGGATGCGCGCGGCAGTGGTTCCGCGCCGACGGCGGCGTGCTCGCGTGGCTGCCGCTGCCCGGCCGGCGCATCTCGATCGTCTGGTCTGCCCCGGACGCGCTGACGCGCGAGCTCCTCGCATTGCCCGCTGCCGAGCTGTCGGCGCGGGTCGCGGCGGAAGGCGGCAGCGCCCTCGGTGCGCTGACGCTGCTGACGCCGGCGACGGCATTCCCGCTGCGGTCGCTGCGCCTGCCGACGTCTGTCGCCCATCGGATGGCGCTCGTCGGCGACGCCGCGCACGGCGTGCACCCGCTCGCGGGGCAGGGTGTTAACCTAGGCTTCGGGGACGCGCAGGCGCTGGCGATGGTGCTGGCCGAGCGCGGGCCGGTCGCCGACGCCGGCGCACCGATCCTGCTCGAGCGATTCGCCCGCCGCAGGGCGGAGCCGGTGCTCGCAATGCACACGGTCACCGACGGGCTCGCGCGGATGTTCGGCGCGCGAACTCCGTGGTTGCGCAAGCTGCGCAATGCAGGGCTGTCCGCGGTCGACGGCCTTCCGATCATCAAGCGCGCGCTGGCACAGCCGGCGCTGCGATAAATGCAGTTTCCGGAGAACCGAATGAAACGAACCGGCTGGCTGTCGCTGCTCGGAGGTGGCGCCATCGTCGCCATCGCATGTGTGATGCCGGCCGCCTGGGCCGAAGCTCCGGCGTCGCAGGCGCCGGCAATGCAGGCGTCGCCGTCGCCCGCCGATACCCCGGAGGTGGCCGCGATGCGCAAGCTGCTGATGCAGAAGTTTCCCGGCGCCCCGATCAGCCACATCGCCAAGAGCGGCTACCTGGACCTGTACGAGGTGATGCTGGGCGACAAGCTGATCTACACCGACCCCAAGGTTGCCCACATCTTCGTCGGCGACATCTACGACACGGCGACCCGGGAGAACCTGACCGAGGCCCGGTCGCGCAAGCTCAATCGCGTCGCCGTCGACAAGCTGCCGCTGGATCTCGCCTTCAAGCGGGTCAAGGGTGACGGCTCGCGCACGATCTATCTTTTCTCGGACGCCGATTGCCCGTACTGCCATCGCCTCGAGAAGGAGATGCAGGGCCTCGACAACGTCACCGTCTACACGTTCCTGTTCCCGATCGACCAGTTGCACCCCGACGCCGCGCGCAAGTCGAAGATACTCTGGTGCGCCCCGGACCGGGCCAAGGCCTGGGACACCTATTTCGCGACGGGCAAGCTTCCCGACAACAAGGGCGATTGCGGGGATCCGGTCGCGAAGACGCAGGCGCTCGGCGCGTCGTTGCACATCAATGCGACGCCGACGCTGATCTTCGCCGATGGCACGATGATCCCGGGCGCGCTGCCTCTGCCGGACTTGCAGAGGGAGCTGGCAAGCGCGCAGGCCGACCTCAAGAAGGCTGGCGCGCAGAAATAGTGAGCGGCAGCCGGATCGCCGCGGCTGCCGCCGTGCCTGCGGCCGTCGTGTACACGGGAAGCGGGGGGCCGGCATCGATGCACAGCGCGATCGTCACCGGAGTGTCGAGAGGACTGGGCGAAGCGCTCGCCAGCCTGCTGCTCGAGCGCGGCTTTCGCGTCGTCGGAGTCGGGCGCAGGTCGTCGCCGCTGCTTGCAGGCGGCGGCTATCGCTTCGCTGCCTGCGACCTCGGCGACGTCGCGGCGATCGATGCCGCGCTGGACGGCGCATTCACCGATCTCGCCGCGGCGAAGCCCGAAAGCGTGTGCCTGATCAACAACGCGGCCGTTGCCGGCCCGGTCGGGGTGCTCGGGAATCTGGGGGCGGCCGACGTCGCAGCCTCCCTCGCGGTCAATCTCGCGGGTCCGATCGTCGTCGCCAACCGGTTCTGCCGCGTGTTCGCGGATCACGTGCCACGGTCGCGCGTCATCAACGTCTCGTCGGGCGCGGCGCAATCCGCCATTCCCGGCGGATCGCTGTACTCGATCGCCAAGGCCGGACTGGAGATGCTCACGCGGTCTCTCGCCGCCGAGCGCGCGGCGCCGGGGTTTCGCGCGATCACGCTGCGGCCGGGCATCATCGATACCCAGATGCAGACTTTCATGCGTTCGCAATCCTCCGAGCAGCTTCCGAGCGTCGCGATGTTCCGGGATTTCCACGCGTCGGGGCGGCTGGTGGCGGCCGACGTTGCTGCCGCGCGAATTGTCGATCGGCTCGTGCTCGCCGACGTCGAGCACGGGCGCACCTACAGCTACGCGGAGCTGTGACGGGCGGCGCCGTCGCCCGCCGCAGGGTCCGCCAGCCCATCCAGTGTCGCGACGAGGTCGCCGGGCGATTCGACAATGCGGTCCGCGGACACGAGTTCCTCGCGGGAGCCGTAGCCCCACAGAACGCCGACCGCCGCCACGCCGTTGGCACGCGCGGCGTTCACGTCGCCAGCGCGATCGCCGATCATCACCGCGTCCGCCGGTGCGATGCCTTCCCGTGCCAGCAGGTGCGCGAGCAGCTGCGACTTGTCGTCGCGACGGCCGTCGAGCTCGGCGCCGTAGATGTCCTCGAAGTGCCTGTCGAGGCCGAAATTCTCGACGATCCGCCGCGCGAACGGCAGCGGCTTGGCGGTGCAGATGAACATCCGCGCGCCACGACTGCCGAGTTCCTCGAGCGCGCGATCGATCCCCTCGTAGACGAGGTTCTCCCGCCAGCCGATGCTCGAATAGCGCTCGCGGTAGAGCGCGATCGCGAGCTCGATGCGCGCGGGATCGGCCGTCACCAGCAGCCGTCCGAACGATTCTCGCAACGGAGGGCCCACGCAGCCGCGCAGCGTCGTCTCGCCGGGAACCGCGGCGCCGAGGCGCGACAGCGCGTGACCGATCGACGCGGCGATGCCGGCATAGTTGTCGGTCAGCGTGCCGTCGAGGTCGAACAGCAGCGTCGTCGGACCGGTCATGGCAGTGGTGCCCGAACGAGAACGCGGTAGCCGAGGATCGCGCCCGGCGGACCCGCTTCCCAGCTCATGCAGTAGTCATGCGCGAGCAGGGGCTCGTAGGTGCCGCTGGCCGACGTCGATGGCCCGCGGACGACCGGCATCAGCACGGCATTGCCCTCGCGGTAGCCGATGTCGAAGTTCAGCGGCGCGCTGCTTTCGTACTGGTAGTCGAGGCGATCGCCCGGCGCGAGCCGCGTGCACTCCGAGTGCGTTCCGTAGGGCGCGATGACCACCCGCGGGACCACGCGCGGGACGCCGGGGTTGATCGTCGGCGTCGATGCGCACCCGCAGAGCGCAAGCGACAGCAGCGCGAGCTTCGCCCGCCGCCGGCGCGCGATCACCGGCCCGGCTCGATCGCGCGGCGAACGCGCGGCCGCTCGGTCTTCCAGTCTTCGGCGAGCATCGCGTAGCGCACGTGGTCGCGCCAGCGGCCGGCGATCTTGACGTAGCGCCGCGAGTAGCCTTCGCGCGTGAATCCGATGCGCTCGAGCAGCGCGAGCGAGCGAGCGTTGCCGGGCTGGACGTTCGCCTCGATCCGGTGCAGTCGCAACTGGCGAAACGCGATGTCCAGCGCCAGCGCGAAGCCCTCGGTCATGTAGCCGGCCCCGACGAGCGGCGCGAATCCGTAGTAGCCGACGTAAGCGCTGCGGAAGACGCCGCGAACGATTTCCGAGAAATTGAACACCCCGGCAAGGGCATCGTCGCCGTTGCGCATGACCAGGAATCCGACGTGGATCGGCGATGCGTTGGCGGGGCTGTAGCGCGCGACATACGCCGCGTACGCGGCCGGTGTCTCTGGCGCGCGGACCCAGGATCCGTGCAGGACGCGAGACGCTCGCGCGCTCGCGATGAAGTGCTGCTGATCGACGCGTTTCGGGGGTCGGAGGTAGACCCGGTATCCGGCGAGCGTCGCCCGCTTGGGGCGCGTTGGCATAATGCGCATTTTATCGCGACGGGACGCAGCGGATGAGCGCTTGGATCGAGGGCCGCGTGGCAGGCTGCCGGCAGTGGACGCAGAGCCTGTACTCGCTGCAGGTCGACGCCCCGGCACTGACCTTCACCGCGGGCCAGTTCGCAAGGCTCGCCCTGCCCGCGCCGCCAGGCTCGAAGGAGGCGATGATCGGGCGCCCCTATTCATTCGTGAATCCCCCATCGGCGCAGCCTCACGAGTTCTACTTCATCATCCTGCCGGAGGGACCGCTTTCGCCAAGGCTCGCCGTGCTGAAGCGTGGCGAGAGCGTCTGGCTCGCCCCGCGGGCCAACGGATTCTTCAGCATTTCGGAGACCGCGGAGGCCGAGTCGCTGTGGTGCCTGTCGACGGGGACCGGCATCGGACCGTTCCTGTCGATGCTGCGCACCGATGACCCGTGGGTGAAGTTCCGGCGCGTCGTGCTCGTGCATTCCGTGCGCTATGCCGAAGAGCTCACCTATCGCGACGCGATCGCCGGAATCGGGCATGCCCGGACCGGCGCGTTCCATTACGTCCCGATGGTGAGCCGGGAGGCCGATCGGGACGCGCTCGCGGGCCGGATCCCGCAGGCGATCGAGGATGGCCGGCTCGAAGGCCGGGTCGGCCTTTCGCTGACGCCCGAGAATGCCCACGCGATGCTGTGTGGCAATCCTGCGATGGTCGAGGACGTGCAGAAGGTGCTCGCGACCCGAGGCATGCGGCGGCACCGGCGCAAGGAGCCCGGGCACATCACGCTCGAGACTTACTGGTAGCCGCCTGCCGCAGCACCCGCGACGGCTGGCACTCCGACGGGCGTTTCGCCCGCCCCTGCCTCGCGGCCTCCGGACCGATCAGTGCCGCCCCGATCCATGTGGAGGCGAAACCGTGGTCCGTCCCGGGTTTCCTGCGGCAGCCCGTCACCCCTCCAGCGCGCGCGTCACGATCTCGCTCACATCGCGTGACAGCCGCGGCGTGCGCGCGATGCGCTCCAGCGACCGCTGCATCTGGCTGCGCCGCGGCTCTGCAAAGCGCTTCCACAGATTGAACGCGCCCGCGAGCATCGCTGCCAGCTGCGGGTTCGCCGGATCGAGCGCGCGCACCTGGTCGGCGACGAATCCGTAGCCCGAACCGTCGCTCGCGTGGAATCCAGGGAAATTGCCCAGCGCGAACGCGCCGACGAGGGCGCGCACCCGGTTCGGGTTGCGGACATTGAAGCGCGGGTGCCCGACCAGCGCCTGCACGCGCTGCAGCGTATCGGGCCGCAGCGATCGCGCCTGCAGCGCGAACCACTTGTCGAGCACCAGCGGCTCGTCGCGCCACCGGGTCTCGAACCGTGCGTACGCCGCGTCGCGGGCTTCCGCTTCGCTGTCACGCAGCGCGCCGAGTGCGCCGAGCGCGTCGGTCATGTTGGTGGCGGCGTCGTAATGTCCGAGGACGAGCCGGTGGGCCGCGCCATCGTCGAGCGTTCCAAGATAGAACAGCGCGAGGTTCGCCAGGCTGCGCGGTCCTGCCTGCTCCGGCGTCGGCCGGTAGGGGCCGCGCGGCAGGTGGCGGGCGTACGCGCTCTCGAACGCGCCACGGTGAGTCGCGGCGAGCGTCTTCCTGGCAAATTGCCAGCCGGCGATGACGCCCTCGACGTCGATCATCGGTTCGAGCGTCGCGACGTACGCGGGGTCGGGCAGCGCGAGCGCAGGCGCGAGCAGCGCCGGGTCGCTCTCGGTGTCGGCAAGCAGCGCAGCGACGAGACGCGACAGTGCCGGCGGCAGCGCGAGAGGCATGCCGTCGCGCCGCGCCCGTGCAAGCCCGAGCACGGCACCGGTGAACGAACGCTGTGCGGCGTCCCAGCGATTGACCGCGTCGCTGTCGTGCGCCGCGAGCAGCGCCAATTCGTCGTCCCCGTAGTCGTACTCGACCCGTACCGGCGCCGAGAAGCCGCGGAACAGCGATGGCACGGGTCTCGCCGGTACGTCGACGAACTCGAAGCTCTGTGCTGCCGACCTGAGCTCGAGCACGCGCGTCGTGCCTTGCGCCGTGGCCTCGCCCGCGAGCCTCAGCGGGATGTCGCGGCCGTCGGGTCCGAGGAGCCCGAGCGCCAGCGGAATGTGCAGCGGGGGCCGGGCGGGACCGCATTCCCGCGAAGGCAGGCTCTGCGAGACGTCCAGCGTCCAGCGG
>DAHUXO010000299.1 GCA_027307095.1 Betaproteobacteria bacterium
AACGCGCCGGCGATCACCAGCAGCGACGCCGCGAGCGCGCCCCGCGGTCCGCGCAGGCGCGGATGCCACAGCAGGGCCAGTGGCGCGATGCCGCCGAGGGCGACGTAGCCACCCCAGAACAGCAGCGGGTAGACGCCGCCGTCGAGGAGCAGGAAGCGCTCGAACGCCTGCTGCTTCGCAAAGTAGGCGTTGACCAAGTGGTAGACGAGGACGAAGTAGAACGCCGCGGTCACGAACACCGCGAGCAGGCGGCCCATGCGCAGCAGGATGTCAGGCGGCGGCGTGCGTCCGTGCCACGCGTAGACCGCCGACTGCACGACCAGGAACACCGCGAGGCCCCAGGCGAACGAAAGAACGATGAACAAGGGCGGCAGCAGCGCGCTGCCGTAGGCCTGCCGCGCGACCAGGAACGCGAAGATGCTGCCGGTGCCGGTGGTCAGGATGATCCGCCACGCGAAAGCGGCGAGGCCGGCATACTTCGAGTACGCGTTCATCCTGCGCTCCATCAGCGTCCACAGGTAGACCATGACGATCGCAGCCATGCCCGAATACAGGAACACGTTCCACGCGAATACCGAGGTCGGGTTGTAGTGCGTGGCCGCGACGATCAGCCGGTCGGGTTTGCCGAGGTCGAGCATCAGCACGAACAGGCCCCCGGCGAGCAGCGCGATGCAGAGCAGGCCCGACAGCGGCGCGCGCGGCTTGTATGGCGCCTGCCCGAACACCGACCCGATCGATGCGACGTTGAGCACGCCGGAGGCGGCAACGATCATGAAGATCGCGAACACGTGCGGCATGCCCCAGACGATCTGGTTGTTCATGCCGGTCACGATGTGGCCGTGCTCCTCCATGTAGTGCGCGGCCAGGAGGCCGGCCAGCGTCACCAAGCCGCCGAAGCCGACCAGCGCCCAGTAACGGTGGGCGTCGCCGCGGGCAGGTACGGGAAATTCCATCGTCTACAGCCCCTGGTAGCGCACGCCGGTGTCGAGTGCCAGGTCGGCCCGCACTTCGACGGTCATGACGGTGGCGATGCGCTTCGAGATCTCGCTCGTGGGGTCGTTCAGGTCGCCGAACAGGATCGCCTTGCGGCCGGTGGCGGCGCAGGCCTCGACGCAGGCTGGGATCTCGTTGCGGTCGATGCGCTGGACGCAAAGCGTGCACGACTCGACGCAACCCTTGCCGCGCGGCACGTCCGATTTCTGATCGATGACCGGTTCGTGCACGAACGAGCGCGCCTTGTAGGGGCAGGCCATCATGCAGTAGCGGCAGCCGATGCACAGATGCCGGTCGACGAGCACGATGCCGTCGGCGCGCTTGAACGACGCGCCGGTGGGACAGACGTCGACGCAGGGCGGGTCGGCGCAGTGCTGGCACATCATCGGCAGCGACGTGGTCTTGCCTCGCATGTCCTTCAACTCGACCTTGCGGATCCACTGCGAGTCGGTCGGACCCTTGCGTCCGGACAGGCCGTTCTCCTTGTCGCAGGCGGCGACGCAGGCGTCGCAGTCCGGATCGCAGGCGTTGACGTCCACCAGCATGCCCCAGCGCACCTTGGACGAGGCGGGCTCCGCGGCCGGGCGCGCCTGCGCCAGCTCGAACAGCGTGATGCCGGGGGCGATCGCGACCCCGGCCATCGCCGCGCCCCACGCGAGGACCTGCCGCCGGCGATGGTCGACGTCGCTCACCGGGTTCCCTAGACCGGGGCCGCTGCCGCGGGCGCAACCGACGCCAGCGATGCGGCCCGGCGCAGCGGATCGGGCTTCAGGACCGACGCGAGCGACGGCGCCGCGCGGTCGGAATGGCACTCGAAGCAGTCGATCTTGACCGCGGCATAGGCGTGGCAACTCACGCAGAAGGCGTCCTTGCTTCCGGTCACCCGGCCGCCACTGCCGGCATGGCAGTTCACACAGTTCGCGAGGCTCTCCTGTTTCGTGCGGATGCCTTCGTGGACGGTCAGCGTGCGATGGTGCAGCAGCAGCTCGTAGTGGTTGCGCCGCATGAATTCGGTGTCGCGGACGCACTTGGTGCCGGCCGAGGACGGGATCGCGGGATGGGGCATCGGGACGCGCGACGCGTCGCCGCCGGCCGCCCAGGCGAAGGCGGCACCACACGCGAGCGCAATCAGCGCGACGACCCTTGCGGTCCGTCGCGTGGCGCTCCCGGGTCGGGCTCCAATGCGCCGCATCGTCCTTCCTATTCGCCCATCCCCATCTGGATGTACCCGGTCGGGCACACGTCCTTGCAGATGTGGCAGCCGATGCACTTGTCGTAATCGGTGTACACGTAGCGCCCGGTGGTCGCCTCCTTCTTCGGCACCCGTGCGACCGCGGTCTGCGGACAGTAGACGACGCAGTTGTCGCACTCGAAGCACTGGCCGCAGCTCATGCAGCGCTTGGCTTCGGCGACGGCCTGCGCCTCGGTGAGCGCCTCGAGCCGCTCCTGGAAGTTGCCGAGAGCGGATTCCCTGGTCAGCGTGATCACGTTGCGCCGGTTGCGCGCGACGAAGCCGAAGTGGCCGAGGAACAGCTCCTCGTGGGGGATCACGTAGCGGTCCGAGCGGTTCTCGTAGTTGTGGATGCCGACGTTGGTGTGGTCGGTTCCGCGCATCGGCTCGTGCGTCTCCTTGAACTCGAGGCCGCGTTCGAGCATCTTGCGCATCAGGTCGAACGCGTGCACGTCGACCTTCGGCCGCTTCTCCTGGTCCTCGCCGGCCAGGAAGCGCTCGATGCCGTCCGCGGCGATCGCGCCGTGGCCGATCGCGGTGGTGAGGAGGTGCGGCCGCAGCACGTCGCCGCCGGCGAAGGTCCCCGGCTTGCCCGGCAGCTGGTAGTTCTTGTCGGTGACGATCATTCCCTTGCCCGCGTCGAACTCCTCGAGCCCGGTGAAGTCGACGGCCTGCCCGATCGCCGAGACGATCAGGTCGGCGGGGATGTCCTCCTCGCTGCCCTCGATGTTCTTGATATCGAGCTTGCCACCGCTGAACTTCGCCTCGCAGCGCGCGACGGTCAGCGCGATCGCGCGTCCCTGGGCGTCCTTCACCACCTTCACCGGCGCGAGGCCGCCGCGGATGCTGATGCCTTCGGCCAGCGCCTGCTCGATCTCGTGCTTGTTCGCCTGCATCTTGTCGACGCCGAAGACCGAGGTCAGCGTCACCTCGGCACCCTGCTTGACCGAAACTTCGGCGACGTCGTGAGCCAGCTGTCCGGCGATCGCGAGCTCCGGAAAGTCGGTCGGCTTCGCGTGACCGATGTGGCCCAGGCGCCGCGCCACCGTGGCGACGTCGATCGAGGTGTCGCCGCCGCCGATGACGACCACGCGCTTGCCGACGTGACGCAACCGCCCGTCGTTGAACGCCTTGAGGAACGCGGTGGCGGTGACCACGTTCGGGGCGTCGCCGCCGGGGGCCGGAAGCGGCCGGCCCGACTGCGCGCCCATGCCGAGGAACACCGCATCGAAACCGCGGCGGATCTCGTCCATCGTGATGTCGGTGCCGACGCGGCACTTGAGGCGCACATTCACGCCGAGTTCGAGGATGCGCTCGATCTCGGCATCGAGCACTTCGCGCGGCGTGCGGAAGCCCGGGATGCCGTAGCGCATCATGCCGCCGAGCGCCTCGTGCTCGTCGAAGATCGTGACTTCGTGACCTTTCTTCGCGAGCTGGTAGGCACAGGACATCCCCGCCGGACCGCCGCCGATCACCGCGATCTTCCTGCCCGTCGCCTTCGCCGGCGCGGCGAATTTCAGCCCTTGCTGGTTTGCGTATTCACCGAGGAAGTGCTCGACCGAGTTGATCCCGACGTGGTCCTCGACCTCGTTGCGGTTGCAGC
>DAHUXO010000307.1 GCA_027307095.1 Betaproteobacteria bacterium
ACCACCTTGCATTCGCTGCGCTGGGCGGCGGCGTTCGCGTAGGCGTCGGGGCCGTTCAGCGTTGCACAGCCGGTCATCCCGAGCGCCAGCAATGCGGCTGTTCCAATCATCCATGCGTTCATCGAAGGCTCCTTCGTAGGGTCCCATCGTGCAAACAGCATGACGTGCTAGCGTAATCCCGCCGGGCCGCGGGGTAAAGCGCCTCAGACGGGCGCCACGTCGACCTGGAACGGGTAGACCGACGGGAGCTCCAGGAGCCGGGTCAGTTCGTCGAGCGCGCGGCGATCGTTCCGGTCCGCGCGACGGCAAGGGCGCCGGTCCGGCGCTGCGACTCGCCGGGCAGCGCCGCCAGCCGCGTTGCCCCGTCGCCGTACGCGCCGGCGGCTGACGCCGCACCCCCACTTCGCAGTGGATGTCGACAAATTTTCGTTCCGGATTCTCACATTGTGGGAATAAATATCCCTCGAACTGAGAAATACACTTCATACTCCGCAGCATTCGACGTGCATATGGTGCCGGCATGACCAAGGCCTCCGCGGGCGATCGGCTGCTGAGCCTGCTCGCTGCGATCGCGCGACACGGCGCGCCGGTGCCGGTGAAGGTTCTCGCCAAGAGCACGGGCCAGCCGCTCAGCACCGTCTATCGCAATCTGGTGGCGCTCAGGCGATGGGGACTCGTAAGCGAGATCGGGCCGGACGCGGGGTACGGGCCCGGACCCGCCAGCATCCAGTTGGCATGGGGATTCGACGTTACGTCGCACCTGATGTCCGTTGCCCGACCCGAATTGCTGAGACTCGCCGAGCGCACCAAGGAAAGCGTGGCGTTGATGGCTCCCGTCGCCGGACATGCAATGTGCCTCGACATGGTCGAGAGCTCGCAGTCGTTGCGCTGTTCATACGCCAAGGGACGGTCGTTGCCGCTGGTACGCGGCGCGTCCGCCAAGGCGCTGCTCGCGTTTCTGCCCGAAGCGGACCGCGAGGCCATCATTGCGACCCACCTCGACGGCGCCGCGGCCGAGGCGGCGCGGTTGCGCAGGAGCCTGGCGACGATCCACCGGCAGGGGTACGCGGAGAGCGAAGGCGAGGTCGATGCCGGTGTATGGGGGACGAGCGCGCCGGTGTTTGCGACGCGCGGAGCCGTCGCAGGCGCGATCTCCCTGATGGCGCCGGCGTTCCGCATCGAGCGCCGCCACGACGTTCTCATTCGCATGATCGTGCACGCCGCAGCCCGTGTCACCGAACGTCTGCAGCTGACTAACTGAGTTTCCATCACAAGGAGGAACAGCAATGTTCAATCGCATCTTCCGAATCGCCGCCACAGTCTGCCTCGGAATGGCATTCGCAGGGACCACGCTGGCGGCCGACGACACGATCCGCGTGGCGACGGACTCAACGTTTCCCCCGTTCGAGTATTACGCCGGCGGCAAGCGAACCGGCTTCGACATCGACCTGGTGGACGCCATCGGCAAGACGATGGGCAAGAAAATCGAATGGACCGATATCGATTTCAAGGGTCTGATTCCCGGCATCATCTCCAAGCGCTTCGACATGGCCGCTTCGGCCATCTACATCACGCCGGAGCGGGCCAAGGTCGTCGATTTCAGCGACTCGTACTATCCGGGCGGGCTGGTGATCCTGGTGAAGAAGGACAACACCACCATTCACGGGCCGGAGGATCTCGCCGGCAAGAAGGTCTCGGTCCAGGTGGGCACCAAATCGGTCGGCTTCCTGAAGGACAACTATCCGAAGGTCGAACGCGTCGAGGTCGAGAAGAACGAGGAGATGTTCAGCCTCGTCGATTCCGGACGCGTCGACGCCGCCGTGACCGGCAAGCCGGCGGCGAAGCTGTATGCGCAGAAGAATCCGGGGGTGAAGGTAATCGACAAGCAGATCACCACGGAAGAGTACGGATTCGCGATCAGCAAGGATGAGCCCGGCCTGGTCAAGGCGGTAAACGACGCACTGGCGAAGCTCAAGGCCGACGGAACGTACCGGAAGCTGGTGGACAAGTGGTTCGAGGGCAAGTAGCGAGCAGCCTCGGCACCGAAGTCGCCCGGCCATGAAGCTCGATTTCGGCCCCGTCTGGGCCAACTGGAGCGACCTGGCGCACGGTGCGATGGTCACGGTCGAGGTGACCGGCGCCGCGCTCGTGCTCGGCTGCCTGCTGGGACTCCTGGTCGGGCTGCTCCGGCTCGACCCGCGAAAACGCGTCCGCTACGCGGTGGGTAGCGTGTACGTCACCTTCATCCGCGGCACTCCGCTCCTGGTGCAGCTGTTCCTGCTCTTCTTCGGGCTGCCGCAGTTCGGCATCGTCCTGCCGGCATTCTTCTGCGGCGTGCTCGGCCTGGGCATCTACAGCGGCGCGTATCAGTCGGAAATCGTGCGTGGCGCCATCCAGTCGATCGACAAGGGGCAGATGGAGGCCGCTCGCTCGCTGGGAATGTCCCATGGCATGGCCATGCGCGCCATCATCCTGCCGCAGGCCATTGTGCGCATGATCCCGCCGCTCGGCAACGAGTTCATCGCGCTGATCAAGAACTCCGCGCTGGTGTCCCTGCTGACCATCAGCGATCTGCTGCACGAGGGACAGAAGATCATCAGCGTCTCGTACCGCTCGCTCGAGGTCTATCTTGCCGTGGCCCTCATCTACCTGCTTCTCACCAACGCCACCGGGTTCGCGCTGCTGCGGCTCGAACGCCGGCTGCGGGTCGGAGGCCTGGTGCAATGAGCGGGAGCGCCCAGGAGCTGGTACTTGCCGTATCGAATCTTTCGAAGTCGTTCGGTCCGACCCGGGTGCTCGCCGACGTCGACCTGTCGGTGCAGGCGTCGCAGGTGGTGGTCGTCATCGGCCCGAGTGGCTCCGGCAAGACGACGCTGCTGCGCTGCTGCAACGGGCTCGAAGTCGCGGACCGCGGCCGCATCGAGGTCTGCGGCACGACGCTGTTCAGTGACGGCCGCCTGTTGCACGATTCCGAGCTCAACGCGCTGCGCACCCGCGTCGGGATGGTGTTCCAGTCGTTCAACCTGTTTCCCCATCTCACCGTGTTGCAGAACGTCACCATCGGACCGCGCAGGATCAGGCGCAAGACTCTGTCGGAGGCCGCCGAGTAGGCCCGGGCTCTGCTGCACAAGGTCGGGCTTGCGGAGAAGGCCGACGCGTTGCCCGGCACCCTGTCGGGGGGGCAGAAGCAGCGGGTAGCGATAGCTCGCGCACTGGCGATGGAGCCGCGGCTGATTCTCTTCGACGAGCCGACTTCCGCTCTTGATCCCGAACTCGTGGGCGAAGTGCTCCAGGTGATGAAGGCACTCGCCCGGGACGGGATGACGATGCTGCTGGTCACCCACGAGATGAATTTCGCCCGCGAGGTGGCGGACACCGTCGTGGTGATGGATCACGGGAGAACCGTCGAGGCAGGACCGCCATCGACGATCTTCTCCGCTCCCTCCCAGGCGCGCACGCGCGCGTTTCTGCAGGCAGTCATCGAGCGCTGACCATGGCTGCGTCCGCCGTGGCTTCCGTGGACAGGCCGTTCGACCCGGGCTGGTGGACTGGCCGGTCGGACCAAGACGGCGCGGGTGATACGACGCGTTACCACGAGCGCGTGTCCCCCTGGACCGGTGATTCCCGCGCGGGCATCGGCTTGATCGGATTCGCCTGCGACGAGGGTGTCCGGCGCAACGGCGGGCGCACCGGTGCAGCAGACGGGCCTGCGGCGTTCCGGCGCGCGCTCGCCAACCTCGCGGTCCATCATGGGGCCCCGGTCTACGACTGCGGCGACGTCGCATGTGCGGGCGGCGCGCTGGAAGCCGCGCAGCTTCGTCTCGCAGCCGCGGTTTGCGGGATTGCGGGTCGAACGGCGTTGCCGATCGTCCTCGGCGGCGGGCACGAAGTCGCCTATGGAACGTGGCTCGGCATTGCCGACGCTCGGCCCGGCGCGCATCTGCTGATTGTGAATTTCGACGCGCATTTCGATCTGCGCGCAGGCCGCGAAGCGACGTCCGGCACGCCGTTTCGCCAGATCGCCGAGGAGTGCGGTCGGCGGAGGATCCCCTTCTCCTATGTTTGCCTGGGCATCAGCAGGCCCTCGAATACGGCGGCGCTGTTCAGCCGCGCCGCCGCGCTGAACGTCGAATTCTGGCGAGACGAGGAGCTGCATCGGCAAGCGCTGTCGTCGGTCGACGACCGGCTGCAGCAGCGCATCGCCGCGTGCGACGGCGTTTACCTGACCATCGACCTCGATGTTCTGCCGGGGGAGAAGGCTCCCGGGGTCTCGGCGCCGGCCGCGCGCGGGGTGTCGCTGGACATCGTCGAACACTTGGCGGCGACTGTCGCGAAGTCTGGCAAGCTCCTCGGCGCCGACATCGCCGAGCTCAATCCCGCGTTCGACCGCGACACGCTGACCGCCCGGGTTGCCGCGCGGCTCGTCGACGGTATCGTCATGGCTGCACACCCGCCGATATAGGGGTCAGGGGGCTGATTCGTCCGTCATGCGGCCGCGGGACCGAGCTGGAACGGATACACGGCGGGCAGGCGGAGCAGCCGGGTCAGTTCGTCCAGCGCGCGGCGCGACTCGTCCAGCAGCGCCGGGTCGCGCAGGTCGGCCGATTCCAGGCGGTCGCGGTAGTTCCGCCGTATCCAGTTTTCCAGCGCAGCGGCCAGATCCTCGTCCAGGAGCACATTGGGGCGGATCGCCGCGCGCTCGACCGAGGTGACGGGGACGCGCAGCCGAAGACAGGCGGGCCCGCCGCCGTTGCGCATGCTCTGGCGCAGGTCGAAGGTCAGGATCTCGGCGATCGGCGCGTCGCCGGTCGTCAGGCGGTCCAGGACCTCGGATGCCGCGCGGTGAGCGCGGCACTCCGCCGGCGCGACCAGCAGGAAGCGGCCGTCGGAGCGCTCGATCAGCTGGCTGTTGAACAGGTAGGTCGCGATCGCATCGGCGAGCGGCAGCTCGGACTCACGCACGACGATCGAGCGGAAAGCGGGCCCGACGACACGCGACAGCGTCCGCAGCAGCGCCGGCTGGTCGACGAACGCCCGTTCGTGGCAGAGGAGGAGGCCGCCTTCGCCTACGGCGATGACATCGTTGTGGAACACGCCGGCGTCGATCGTATCGGGCCGCTGCTGCGCGAACACGACGCGGGCGGGATCGAGGCCGTGGCGGCGGGCGATCGCCTCGCTCGCCTCGCGCGTCTGCCGCGCCGGGTAGCGTGCAGGCATCGGTCCGGCGCTGAGGCCGCGGCGTCCGTACACGAAGAGCTCGGTGCCGGGCCGGTCGATCGCCTCGCCGAAGCGGGTGTGATTGGCCGCGCCTTCGTCGCCGAACTGCGGGGCCGCCGGGAGCGGATCGTGGACGCAGAAGCGCGCCGTGTCGGCGAAGATCGCGCGCAGGACGCGCGTGGTCGTCGGCGCCTCCAGCGCCCGGTGGAAATGCGTGACCAGGTTCGCCGGCGTGAAATGCACGCGGCCGTCGGCGCAATCGGCGGAGGGGCTGACCGTTGCCGCATTGGCCGCCCACATCGCCGCGGCGGACGAGCAGGCGGCGAGCAGTTCCGGCGCCTGCCGCCCCGCACGTGCAACGACGTCGGCGTCCCGACCGTGGAAACCCAGTGCGCGCAGCGCGGCGACGTCCGGCCGCTCCTGCGGCGGCAGCACGCCCTGCGCGATGCCGCGTGCCGCCAGCGCGCGCATCTTCGCGAGGCCCTGCAGCGCCGCCTCGCGCGGGTTCGCGATCTGCTGGGCGTTGCGCTCGGCCGCGAGGTTGCCCTGCGCCAAGCCCGAGTAGTTGTGCGTCGGTCCCGGAATGCCGTCGAAATTCATCGGTCACCCGGCGCGAGCGCGACGACGCGGACGCTGTCGCCCTCAGCCACTCCCAATGCCTCGGCCGCGTAGGGCAGCAGCGGAAAGCGGTCGACGCGCGGCGGGGCCGACGTCACCAGCGCGCGGTAGCCCTCGAACCTCCGGTTGCAGACCAGCCACAGGATGTCGTCGGTGAGGCTGTCGGGCACCGGGTCCTGTTCGCCCAGGGTGCAGGGCATGACGGCCGATCGGCGCACGGCGTCGATGTTCGCCGTCGCGCATTCGAGCGTGGGACCGGCATCGAAGATGTCGACGTAGCCTTCGTAGCGGAAGCCTTCCTGTTCGAGCATCGCGCGCGCCGGAGCCGTGTGGGCGTGCACGACGCCGATCACTTCGCGCGCTGCGGGCGGCAGCAGGTTCACGTACACCGGATGCCTCGGCATCAGTTCGGCGATGAACGACTTCTGCCCGGTTCCGGTCAGGTAGTCGGCGCGCTTGTACTCCATCGCGAAGAAATGGCGCCCGAGCCCTTCCCAGAACGGGCTCGTGCCGTCGGGTTCGATGCGCCCGCGCAATTCGGCGATCACCTTGTCGGCGAAGCGCGGCGCGAACTCCGCGATGAACAGCAGCCGGCACTTGGCGAGCAGTGCGCCGTTCTTGCCGCGACGGTAGCGCTGGTCGAGAAACAGCGAGCACAGCTCCGTATGCCCGGTGTGGTCGTTCGACAGGAACAGCGTGGGCGCGACCGTGTAGACGTCGAGCGCCCGCGACGCATGGACCAGCGTGCCGACGTGGTAGTTGTACCAGGGCTCGTCCAGCCCGACGGCCGCCTCGATCGCGCTGATGCCGACGACGCGCTGTTCCCCCCCGCGATGGCCTTCCACCAGCACGAACATGAACGTCGTCGCCGCGGGCTCGGCGGCGCCTGCGAACGAGGCGAGCGACCGGTCGATTCGCGCAGCCAGGCGTTCCCGGTCCGCCGGCAGCGTCGTAAGGCCGTGGCCCGTGCGCTCGGACAGCGCGAGCACTGCGGGCAGGTCGTCGCGCGCAATCGGCCGGATGAAGAACATTACGAAAAACCGGGACGCGAAAAACCGGGGCGCACCACGTTTTTCTCCCAGGCCGAAATTTGACGGTTGAGCATCGAAAAACGTGGTGCGTCCCGGTTTTTCGTGGTGCGTCCCGGTTTTTCGCGTCCCGGTCTTTCGGCTCAGACGAGCGCGGCATTCAGCGCGCTCTCGAGGCGCGCGAGTCCTTCGAGTATCTCGTCGAGCGAAATGACCAGTGAAGGCGCGATGCGCAGGACGTCGGGACCTGCGACCAGCACCAGCAGCCCGGCCTCGCCGGCTGCGTTCATCACGTCGATCGAACGGCCGCGCCAGGCTTCCGCGAGCTCGCAGCCCAGCCACACGCCCTCGCCGCGCAGGTCGGTGAAGACCGGCCGCCGGGCATTGATCGCTTTCAGGCCTTCCATGAACAGCGCATGGCGCGCCTTCACGCCGTCGAGGACCTCGGTGGTGTTGATCACGTCGAACACAGCACCGGCGACCGCACAGGCGAGCGGATTGCCGCCGTAGGTGGTGCCGTGCACGCCGACGGAAAACGCGCTGGCGACCTCGGTCGTCGTCAGCATCGCGCCGATCGGGAAGCCCCCGCCCAGCCCCTTGGCGCTGGTCAGGATGTCGGGGACGATCCCTTTCTGCATGTACGAGAACAGCGTGCCGGTGCGTCCCATGCCGCTCTGGATCTCGTCGAGGATCAGCAGCGCGCCGTGCTCGCTGCACAGCCTGCGCGCCGCGTGCAGGTAGGCCGGCGTTCCTGGCGTCATCCCGCCTTCGCCCTGCATCGGCTCGAGGATCACGGCGCAGATCTCGCCGCCGTGTGCGGCGAATTCCGCTTCGAGTGCCGCGATGTCGTTGTAGTGCAGGTGCGTGATGCCGGTTGGGTTGGGCCCGAAACCGCTCGCGTACTTCGACTGCCCGCCGGCGGTGACCGTGAAGAGCGTGCGACCGTGGAAGGCGTTGACCGTCGACACGATGCGCGAGCGATGTGGGCCGAAGCGGTCGTGCGCGTAGCGCCGCGCGAGCTTCAGCGCCGCTTCGTTCGCTTCCGCCCCCGAATTGCAGAAGAACACGCGCTCGGCGAAGGTCGCGTCGACCAGCCGCTGGGCCAGGCGCAACGCCGGCTCGTTGGTGAACCAGTTGGAGACGTGCCACAGCGTCTTCGACTGCGCTTCGATCGCCCTGACCATCGCCGGGTGGCAGTGTCCAAGCGCGGTGACGGCGACACCACTCGCGAAGTCGATGTACATCCTGCCCGCCTGGTCCCAGACGCGCGAACCTTCGCCGCGCACCGGCACGAACTGCGCGGGCGCGAAGCAGGGGACCATCAGCTGGTCGAACAGCGCACGCGTCACCGGCATCGTTGCGGCGCCGCTGCCCGCAAAGATCGCCTCGCTGCGCGACGACGCGGCGATGGCCGCCTGGGCCGCCTTGGAAATGGGCATGGGGTGGGCGCGGGTGCGAAGACCGGTTCGCGCTCAGCCGGCGGCGGCGACGACCTGCATCTCGACGCGGTAGGCGGGGTTGGCGAGCTTCGCCTGCACGGTCGCGCGCGCAGGCGTCTCGCCCGCAGGAACCCACGTGTCCCAGACCGAGTTCATCGCTGCGTAGTCGGCCATGTCGGCAAGATAGATCGTCACCGACAGGATGCGCGTCTTGTCGGTCGCGGCTTCCGCGAGCAGGCGGTCGACCTGCTTCAGCACCGAGCGCGTTTGCGCATCGATGCCGGCGCTCGGATCCTCTGCCACCTGACCGGCGAGGTAGACGAGCCGTCCACCGGCAGGCGGCGCGTAGATGACCAGGTCGGAGAGGCGCTTGCCGACGTTGCGGCGCTCGATCGTCATGGTGCTATCCTGCGGGACGCTTTTTCGATACGTCATAGTGTAGTCGAAAATGTCATCCCGCCTTACGCTGACGACCGGCGCGCTGCTGATGGCGGCCGCGGTGGCGCTGGGTGCGCTCGGCGCGCATGCATTGAAGGCGCGCCTGTCGCCCGACGCGCTCGAGCTGTGGCGCACCGCAGCCACCTATCACGCGTGGCATGCGCTGGCGCTGCTGGGCATCGGGACGCTGCAGCTGCTGATGCCGCAGCGCACCGGCCTCGGCGCCGTTGCGCTGCTCTTCGTGGCGGGCATCGCGCTGTTCGCCGGAAGCCTGTATGCGATGGCGCTGGGCGGCGGGCGTGCCTGGGGTTACGTGACGCCGTTCGGCGGGCTCGCCTTCATCGCCGGCTGGCTGATCCTGGCAGTCACCGTGGCACGCACGAAATTGGGGTCAGAGCTGTAATAATTCCGTGCGCGCGTCCCCGGCAACCCATCACGGGGACAGGCCGAATTATTACAGCTCTGACCCCAATTTCGGGCGGGCGAGAGCAAGGCGGGTGAGGGGCGCGGATCAGTCGATGTGCGCGCCGCTCGCCTTGACGACCTTCGCCCACTTCACCGTCTCGCTCGCGATGTAATGGGCGAAGTCGGCGGGGGTCCCGCCGGCGGCGACGGCGCCCTGCGACGCGAGTTTCTCCTTCGCCTCCGGGGACGCCAGCCAGGCGCCGATGACGGCATTGAGCTTGTCGACGATCGCGGGCGGCGTTCTCGCGGGTGCCAAGACCCCGAACCACGACGACGCTTCGTATCCGGGGAGGCCGGATTCGGCGATCGTCGGAACGTCGGGAAGCGCTGACGAGCGCGTCGTGCTGGTCACCGCGATCGCGCGCAGCTTGCCGCCCTTGATCAGTCCCAGCGACGACGGCAGGTTGTCGAACATCAGCTGCACCTGCCCGCCGACCAGGTCGGCCAGCGCCGGTGCGCTTCCCTTGTACGGGACGTGGGTCATCTTCACCCCGGTCATCGCCTTGAACAGCTCGCCCGACAGGTGGATCGAGGTCCCGTTGCCCGATGACGCGAAGTTGAGCTTGCCGGGGTTGGCCCTGGCGTAGGCGATCAGCTCCTGCACCGTGTGCACGGGCAGCGACGGGTTGACCTCGAGCACGTTGGGAACGCCCGCGACCAGGATGACCGGCGCGAAATCCTTCTGCGCGTCGTAGGGCATCCTCGCGTACAGGCTCGGGTTGATCGCGTGCGTGCCGACCGTCCCCATCAGCAGCGTGTAGCCGTCGGGCGCCGCCTTCGCGACGAGGTCCGAGCCGATGTTGCCGCCGGCGCCCGGACGGTTGTCGACGATCACCTGCTGACCCCAGGCTTCGGTGAGCTTCTGCGCGACTGCGCGCGCGAGGATGTCGGTCGTGCCTCCTGGCGGAAATGGCACGACCATCCGGATTGGCTTCGACGGATAGGTTGCCTGCGCGAAAGCGAGCGACGCGGCGAACAGCGACGCCGCAACGACCGCGATGAGTCCTGCCGCGAACCGGATCGAGCGATGCATGGCGTCCTCCCCCAAAGTCGATCTTGTGTCGACGTCCGTACTTGTGCCGCGCCCGCCCGTCAATCGACGCGGGCGCCCGACGCCTTCACCACACGCGCATATTTCGCAATCTCGCTGGCGATGAACTGCGCGAACTCGCTGGGCGTGTCGGGTGCGGGTTGCGCGCCCTGCGCGAGCAGGCGGGCGCGCATGTCGGGCTCCGACAGGATCTCCTTGACGCGCAGGTTCCACTTCTCGATGATGAACTGCGGCGTTCCGGCCGGGGCCAGCAGGCCGAACCAGGTCGAGATGTCGAAGCCCGGAACGCCGGCCTCGGCCATCGTCGGGAGGTCGGGCGCGAAGCTCGAGCGCCGCGCCGTGGTGACGGCGAGCGCACGCAGTTTGCCTGCCTTCACCTGCGCCATCGAGCTCGCGAGGTTGTCGAACATCAGCTGGGTGTCGCCGGCCAGCAGCGCCTGCATCGCCGGCGCCGCGCCCTTGTACGGGACGTGGACCATGTCGACGCCGGTATCGACCTTGAACAGCTCCCCGGCGAGATGACCCGCGCTGCCGATGCTGCCCGAACCGAAGGACAGCTTGCCCGGATGCGCTTTCGCGTAGGCGATCAATTCCTTGACCGAATGGACGGGCAGCGATGGGTTCACGACCAGGACGTTGGGCGTGATCGCGACCAGGGTGATCGGCGCGAAGTCCTTTTGCGCGTCGTAGGGCATTTTCGCGTAGAGGCTCGGATTGACGGCGTGCGTCGACAGTGCGCCCATGACCACCGTATAGCCGTCGGGCGGCGACTTGGCGACGAAATCGGCGCCGATGTTGCCGCCCGCGCCGGCCTTGTTCTCGACGATGACGCTCTGCCCCCAGGCCACGGTCAGCTTCTGCGCGATCGCCCGCCCGATCGTGTCCAGCGGGCCCCCCGGCGGAAAGGGCACGACGAGCTTGACCGGCCTCGTCGGCCAGGCCTGGGCGGCGGCAAGCGTCGGGGCTGCGAGCAGGCCCAGCGCAAGGGCGGCCGTCAAGGCGAGCGCCGCCGGGCGCGCCCACGAGGATAACGGGTGGAATTTCATCGTGAATCCTCCTCTCATGGCCAGGTGGCGAGTGTAGCAGCGCAGGCGTTTCGGGTCCTCGCCCCACCCCTCTCCCACGCGCGGGCGAGGGTACCGGGCGCAAGCGAGGCGGGTGAGGGCGGAATGGGGGCCGGGAGAGGGCCCGGCAAACCCGCTTTTGCAATAGAATCGCAACGCTGGCGGGGTACGCTGCCCGCAGGAAAATCAACAAGGAGGAGAGATGGCCAACCGCATCAGGCGTTTCATTTGCATCGCTTCGGCGCTCACGCTGGCAGGCATGGCGACGGCCGCACAGGCCGTCACCGAAATCCAGTGGTGGCATTCGATGACCGGCGCGCTCAGTGACAAGGTCAACGAGATCGCCAACAAGTTCAACGCATCGCAGTCCGACTACAAGGTCGTGCCCGTCTACAAGGGCCAGTACGACGAGTCGATGACGGCGGCGATCGCCGCGTATCGTGGAGGCAACCCGCCGCAGATCCTCCAGGTCTTCGAGGTGGGAACGGCGACGATGATGGCGGCCAAGGGCGCGATCAAGCCCGTCTATCAACTGATGGCCGAGCAGCACCAGCCGTTCGATCCCAAGGCCTTCCTGGGTGCCGTCTATTCGTACTATTCCGACACGTCGGGCCATCTGCTGTCGATGCCGTTCAACAGCTCGACGCAGGTGCTCTACATCAACGACGACGCGTTCAAGAAGGCCGGGCTCGATCCCGCCAATCCGCCGAAGACCTGGCCCGACCTCGAGAAGGACGCCGAAAAGCTCAAGGCATCCGGGGCGGCCTGCGCCTACACCACCGGCTGGCAGTCGTGGGTCCAGCTCGAGAGCTTCAGCGCTTGGCACAACGTTCCGTTCGCATCGCTGCAGAACGGTTTCGGCGGCCTGGGCACGCGGCTCGAGTTCAACGGCCCGGTCCAGGTGCGGCACATCAAGAACCTCGGCGACTGGGCGAAGAAGGGCCTGTTCACGTACAAGGGACGCAAGGACGAGCCGCTCGCCGCCTTCACCAGCGGCGAATGCGCGATGATCACGACCTCGTCGGGGTCCTACGCCAACATCAAGGCCAACGCCAAGTTCGCATGGCGCGTGGCGACGCTGCCGTACTACGCCGACGTCAAGGGCGCGCCGCAGAACACGATCATCGGCGGCGCGACGCTGTGGGTGATGAACCAGAAGAACCCGGACATGTACAAGGG
>DAHUXO010000313.1 GCA_027307095.1 Betaproteobacteria bacterium
CCAACGATAGCGCCTGCGGACTCACTGCCAGTGAGTAACATCGCAAGTCCGACCATGAACACCGGCAACGCAAGGTTGTGCAGCCAAAAATGGATGCGCGCCAGCCAGGTATTCGCCGCCGCCGGGTACAGGTGGTAAATGAGCCCCGCGAGGGCAAGCGATGCCCAGCCAAGGAGCAGCAGGTGCGCGTGAACCGGTGCCAGGACAAATTTCTGCGTGATGCCCATGATCAATCCCAGTAGCGCGCCGATGAAGAGATAGACCGCGGCAATCTTGAGGAATTGCAGACCCATGAGCAAGCTCCTGTTCAATGAATGGAAGTCTCGTACTGCGTCTTGCTGGTCCGTGGCGATGCGCTGAGCGATTCGCGGAGCCTAACGTAATGTTGCCTGCCCAATCAACCAGGATTCTCGTCCTAAACGACGTATACAGAACCGTCGTCGCTCACCTAGTCAACCCATTGCGGCAGGATTCCCCCCAGGGGATCAAGGCGCCGCCACGATTGCGCCTATCCTAATACGATAGTCGCGAATCGGCACCTGCCGCCGGGCGGTGGCGCGGCGGGACTCACGACAGCTGCGAAGCCGCCGCGCGCCCTGTCGGCCTGCCCCTATGCCGCCGCGATCTGCCCCATCGGCCGTGCCTTGCGCACGTGGCGGTTGAACGTGGTGAGTCCCGCGAGGAGCAGCAGCCAGATCGAGAACAACAGCACGGCGCTACGGGCGCCGAAGTGCTCGATCAGCACGCCCGAGAGCCATGCACCCACCGGCATGAACCCGAACGCGAGCAGGCGAAACGTGCTGTTGACGCGTCCCTGCAACTCGTCGGGGATGATCGACAGGCGGTAGCTGAACTGGACCACGTTGTAGATGGGTCCCAGCACGAAGGTCAGGCCTGCGATCGCGCCCAGCAGCAGGTACGAAGGGGCGATCGCGTAGAGCGGGAACAGCAGCGCGTCGAGCCAGACGACGGCGACGATCACTTGGCCGAAGGTGAATCGCCGCTGGATCTGCCCGCCGACGAGCGACCCGATGACTCCCCCGATGCCGCCGATACTGAAGATCACTCCGATCTGCGCGTCGCCGGCCCCGAGGCGTTTGGCCAGCACGAGGACGATCAGCGGGAAGGCGGCGTTGATGAGGTTCAGCCCGCCGGTAAGGACGGCCATGTACCGGATCAGTGGATTGCTCCACACCCACTGCAGGCCCTCGGCGATCTCGGCGCGCAGGTTGCGGCGGGTCGCCGGCGGGGCGGTCCTGAAGGCGGTCCTGATCTTCAGCAGCGACGCCACCGAGACGACATAGGACACCGCGTCGGCGATGAACGGCACGCTGCGTCCGAACGCCTGGTAGAGCATCGTTCCGAAAGACGGCCCGACGATGTTGGCGACACCGAAGCCCGCTTCGTTCTGCGCCGCGGCCTGGGGCAAATGATTCGCCTGCACGATCCGCGGCAGCGCCGCCACCTCGGCGACGTTGAACAGCACGAACAGGCTGCCCTCGATCAGCGTCGCCACATAGATCTGCCACAGCGTCAGCACGCCGAGACCCATGGCGACCGGGATGCTCGCAGCGGTGAGCGCGCGCCCGACGTCGCAAAGGATCATCACGCGCTTCCTGTCCCAGCGATCGATCAGCGCGCCGACCGGCAGGCTCAGCACCAGGTAGGGAATCGCGCGCAAGGCGCCCGCGATGCCGGCCGCCTCGGGCGAATCCGTCAGCGCGAGGATCAGCAGCGGGTAGATGATCGACGACGCGGCCGAGCCCAGCGTGGAGACGACCTGCCCGCTCCACAGCAGCATGTAGTCGCGGTTGTGCCATAGCGAGGACCGCGGCTGCTGCGCGGGCGGCACTCAGATCCCCGTGGCGGTCGGGCTCATAGGCGCGGCATGCTACACCACGCGTCGCCGCGGTGGCGGCGCCGCGCCCTCCTCGAGCAGCGGGTCGCGCGCCGGGTTGGCGAGCATCGCGAGGCAGATCTCCTGCGTTCCCCGCGTCCATTCCCCGTGGTTCCGGGTTTATCGCGACGAGCGCTGGGCGCGACGCCATGCCGCCGGGGGTTGGCCGACCAAACGCTTGAAGGCGCGCGCGAATGCGGCCTCTGAGTCGTAGCCCACCTCCTGTGCAATCGTGGCGACGGTCGCCTGGCCCTCTCGCAGGAGGCGCGCGCCGCACTGCATCCGCCAGTTCGTCAGGTACTGCATCGGGGGCTGCCCAACGAGTTCCACGAAACGCTCGTGCAAGGTCGATCGCGACAGGCCGATCTGTCGGCCCAGGTCGTCGATCGTCCACCGCTCGGCGGGTCGTTCGTGCAGCAGCCCGATCGCCCGTCCGACATGGCGGTCGCGCAGCGCCGCCAGCCAGCCCGAGGCATCCGCCGGCAGCGATTCGAGGTAGCGCCGCGCGGCATCGACGAACACCATTTCGCTGAGGCGTTCGAGCACCGCCGCGCTGCCGGGCCGGCGCAGCTGCGATTCCGATGCCGCCTGGTGCAGCACCGGCGCGACCCACGCACCGACGCCGCCGGCGGGCAGGTGCAACAGCCGTGGCAGGGCATCGATCAGCGGGTTGAACGGCCGCAGGTCGCAACCGACGAAGCCGCAGATGATGACGGTGCTGGCCTCCTCGATCGGCATTGCCACCCCGGGTTGCACCACGTCGCCGTGGTACGCCACCGGGATCGGCCTGGGGTCATCCTTCGTCGCCGACACCCAGCCACCATTGCCGTGCTGCGCCCGCATTCCCGGCGCACTCGACAGGACATGGGCGTCGCCGCGCGGAAACATCACAATGTCGCCGCTGGACAGGCGCACCGGGCGCACGCCGCCAGTCGCTGCCCAACTGCCACCCTTGATGATCAGGTGGTAACCCAGCACATGCTCGGCGCCTGGCATCACGACATCGGCGACGTCGCGCGCGGCGGGCGACTCGGCAACCCACTCGTCGCGACAGTTGACGTAGTAGAAGACCGCGCCGCGCAGGCGCACACTGCGCAGGACATCGGACAGGGGATCGTGCTTCATGGCGGATGGGCGGCAGCGGCGCGATCAAGAAAGGCGGACGGACGATCAATTGGCGCTGCAGGTCCGGACGCACAGGCAAATTTGCACGACACCGAGTGAAGCGTCAATGCCCAGAGCTGGAAACAATGGGCCCGTCGCCGCGATGATGCGTCGATCGCCTTCCGGCACTGGCCCGTACTGCGGGCCAACACCCATTCACTCAGGAGATTTGCATGAGCACTGTTCTCGCCACCCGCGCCGCCACGCCCGACTTCGCCGCGATCAAGAACCGCCAGCAGGCAACGTGGGCCAGCGGCGACTTCGCGATCATCGGAACGACACTGCAGATCGTCGGCGAGTCGCTCGCCGAGGCCGCCGACGTGCGCGCCGGCGAACGCGTGCTCGATGTGGCCGCCGGCAACGGCAATGCGACGCTCGCCGCGGCGCACCGCTTCGCCGACGTCACGTCGACCGACTACGTGCCGGCGCTGCTCGACAAGGGTCGCGAGCGTGCGCGCGCCGAGGGCCTGGCGGTGAAGTTCCAGGTCGCCGACGCCGAACAACTGCCCTTCGAAGACGGCAGTTTCGATGTCGTACTGTCGACCTTCGGCGCCATGTTCACGCCCGAGCACGACCGCGCGGCCCGCGAAATGCTGCGCGTGCTGCGCAACGGCGGGCGCATCGGGATGGCGAACTGGACGCCCGAGGGCTTCATCGGCCGGCTGTTCGAGGTCGTGGGCGCCCACGTGCCGCCCGTGGCCGGATTGAAGTCGCCGGCGCTGTGGGGCACCGAGCCGCACCTGGTCGAGCTGTTCGGCAGCAGGGCCGCGCAGATCCACTGCGAGCGGCGCCATTTCAACTTTCGCTACCGCTCGGCCGCACACTGGCTGCAGGTGTTCCGTGACTACTATGGGCCGACGCACAAGGCCTTCGCCGCGCTCGAAGAAGGCGCCGGGCAGGACCTGGCGCGCGACATCACGGCGCTGCTCGAGGAGATGAACATCGCGGGCAAGGCGTCGCTGGTCGTGCCTGCCGAGTACCTCGAGATCGTGATCACCAAGCGCTGAGGCGCGGCGCACTGCAACCGTAGACGACGACGCGATGACAGGCAATCGGGAGACTTCCATGGCTGGGGAAAACGATGCCGTCATCGCGGCGTGGAACACGGTGCTGTTCGACAAGTTCCACCGTTTCAAGCACCTGCTGACCGAGGGCCTGGCGGCGCACAGCGACGAGGCGCTTGCCCGGCACGTTCACCCCGAGGCTGCGCGCGTGCTGGACGTCGGCTGCGGCTTCGGCGACAGCGCGCAGCGGATCGCCGGATACGTCGGCCCGCGAGGCGCAGTGGTCGGCGTCGACTGCGCCGGCAACTTCGTCGAGGCCGCCACGCAGGACGCCCTTCGGGCAGGCATCGGCAATGTCTCGTTCTTCGAGGCCGACGTGCAGACGGACGATCTGCGCGGACCCTACGACTTCGCGTTCTCCCGCTTCGGAACGATGTTCTTCACGATGCCCGGTGCCGCCCTGCGCAACATCAGGAACGCGCTCGAGCCCGGTGGCAGGCTGACCATGGTGGTGTGGCGCCGGCGCGAAGACAACCCGTGGCTCCACGATGCGGAGGTCCGGGTGCGGGAGATCGTCCCGGTGGTGTCCCACGAGGACACGGATCAAGTGCATTGCGGGCCGGGCCCGTTCTCGATGGCAGGGCCGGATATGGTCAGCTCGCTGCTGTGCAGCGCGGGTTACGACCGCATCGCATTCGAACGCTACGACGCCGACATCTGCATCGGCAGGGACCTGGCGGAAGCCATCGAGTTCGCGATGGCGCTGGGCCCCGCCGGCGAGATCATTCGTCTGGCGGGCGAGGAAGGCGAACGACGAAAGCCCGAGGTCGTCGCAGCACTCCGGGAAACACTGGCTCCGCACGCGCGGGAGGATGGCGTGTGGGCACCGTCGAGCACCTGGTTCGTCACAGCCCGCAATCCGTGATCCAGCCGGGCCGCTCGTCCTCGACATCGGGCATCCGCCACTGCGCCGGCGCCGAGATAGCGCTCGGCAACCTGGGGCGACGCGAGCCTCCGGTCCCCGTCCCGTACGGTCTCAGCCGTGCAGCGCCCGCCACACCCGCTCGGGTGTCAGCGGCATCTGCAATCCGCGCGTCTGTTCCGCGAAACCATTGCGCGCCAGCGCATCCATCACGGCATTGACGACCGCCGGCGTCGCGCCGATGGTGCCGAGCTCGCCCACGCCTTTGACGCCCATCGGGTTGGTGAGGCAGGGCGTCGACTCGTCCATCGTCATCTCGAAGTGCCCGGTGCTGCCGGCACGCGGCATCGCGTAGTCCATGAAGCTCGCCGTCAACGCCTGGCCCGACTCGGCGTCGTAGACGAAGCGCTCGCACAGCGCCTGGCCGATGCCCTGCACGGCGCCGCCTTCGAGCTGGCCGATCACGACCATCGGGTTGACCACGCGACCGACGTCGTTCACCGACCAATAGCCGTCGAGCTCCACCGCGCCGGTGTCGGGATCGATCTCGACCTCGCAGACGTGGCAGCCGTTGGGCCAGCTCGCCGCACCCACCGAGCTCGTCGATTGCAGGGCGATGCGCTCGCCGGCTTGCCGCCTGGCGAGCTCGAAAAGCCCGATGCGCCGGTCGGTGCCGGCGATGCTGAACACGCCATCGCGGTATTCGATGTCGCCCACCGCCGTCTCGAGCTCCTTCGCCGCGAGGTCCTGCGCCCTTGCCACCGTGCGCTCGGAGGCGACCTGCACGGCCGACCCGACGACGAACAGCGACCGCGACCCGGCGCTGCCGAAACCCGTGGCCCGGTCGGTGTCGCCGAATCGCACCCGGATGTTCTCGACCGGTACGCCGAAGATGTCGACGGCGAGTTGGGTGAAGGTCGTCGCGAGTCCCTGTCCCATCGCCTGCGCCGCGGTGAAGATCTCGATCTCGCCTGCGCCGGTCACGGTGACGGTCACGGTTTCCTCGAACACATCGGCGCCGGTCCATTCGAGGAACGTCGCGATGCCCTGTCCGCGCAGCCTGCCGCGACGCTTCGATGCGGCAGCGCGGGCTTCGAAACCTTTCCAGTCCGCCAGTGCAAGTCCCTCGTCCATCACCTTCGCGAACTGGCCGCTGTCGTAAGTCTTGCCCATCGGGTTCGCATAGGGCATCTGCTCGGGGCGGATCATGTTGCGCCGGCGCAGTTCGGTCCGGTCGATGCCGGTCTGACGCGCCGCATCGTCCATCAAGCGCTCGATGATGTAGATCGCTTCGGGGCGCCCCGCGCCACGATACGGGCCGGTGGGTAGCGTGTGCGTCAGCACCGCCTTGATGCCGATGTCGATGGTCGGGATGTCGTAGATGCTGGTCGACACCCAGGGCCCGATCAGGAGCTGGATGACGACGCCCGCCGGCGTCGCATAGGCGCCTACGTTCGCAAGCGACGCCACCCGCAGCGCCAGGATGCGGCCATCGCGATCGAGCGCCAGCTCGGCCCTGCTCGTCACGTCGCGGCCGTGGCCCGCCCCGAGGAATTCCTCGATGCGCTCGGCCGTGTGGCGGACCGGCCGCTCCAGCTCGCGCGCGGCGAAGGCGACGACGACGTCCTCCGGATAGAGGCTCGTCTTCATCCCGAAGCCGCCGCCGACGTCACCGACGACCACCCTCACCTTCTCCTTCGGGATCCCCAGCACGGGATCGCACAGCTCGTCGCGCAGGCCGGTCGGCGTCTGGCAACTGACCCGAAGGGTCAGGCGATCTTCGGCCGCGTCCCAGGTGGCGAGCGTCGAGCGCGGCTCGATCGGCGACGGCGCGACGCGCTGGTTGACGAGATCGAGCACCACGACGTGCGCGGCACGCTTGAATGCCACCTCGGCCGCCGACACATCGCCGTGGCGGATCTCGCAGGCGATGTTGTCGGGCGCTTCGGCCACGACGACCGCCGCGCCGGGCAGGGTGGCCGCCGTCGCATCGACGACCGCCGGCAGCGGATCGTAGTCGACCTGGATCGCCTCCGCGGCATCGCGCGCCTGGGCGATCGTGGCCGCGATCACCGCAGCGACGGCCTCGCCGACGTACCGGACGGTGTCGATGGCGAGCGCGTGATGAGGCGGCGTGGCCGTCGGCTTGCCGCCGGCGCGCCTGAAGTCCGCTGAGTTGGGGATCGGCTTGACGCCCGCACGCAGCAGCTCAGCACCGGTGAGAATCCTCTGCACCCCCGGCATCGCGGCTGCAGCGTCGACGTCGATGCGCGTGATGCGGGCGTGCGGATGGGGCGAACGCAGGAAGTACGCGTGGAGCTGCCCCGCCGCCGGCACGTTGTCGGCGAAAAGACCCTGGCCACGAAGCAGCGCGTCATCCTCGACGCGTTTGATCGACTTGCCGCTTCCGTAGCGGCTCACTTGCGATGCGGTCACGGGCGCAGTCTCCGGAATATCGGGAAGCAAACCTCGATTCTGCCACCATGCGAGACGCGACGAGCATCGGCCGGCTCGGCAATTGCGACGCCTGGGGGAACTGGGTGACAATCGGCGCGCCCCTTGCCCGGAGGCATGGCAACCCGGCCCTCCTCGGGCGGCAAGTGCCATCTCCGATGCGACCATTCACCTTCAAACCGGGAAAGGATTGAAACGTGAAGAGGCGGACCGTGTTGCGCGGCGTTCTCGCAATCGGAGCGATCTCGCTTATCGCCTACACCGGATTCAAGCCCAAGTCCGACGCGGATCAGACGCAACTTGCTGCACCGATTGCGACGGATGCCAAGGCCTTCACCCTTGGCACGCTGCGCTTCACGGCTTGCCAATTGCCACAGGAGCGCTCGGGCGCCACCACCAGTGCCTTCTGTGCTCCATTTTCGGTACTGGAGAACCGCGCCGATCCAGATGGACGCAAGCTGAATCTGCGCCTGGCGCTCATCAAAAGCGATGCGCCAACGGCGAATCGGGACATCGTCGTATATCTTGCGGGCGGGCCCGGCCAATCAGCGATCGACACCTGGCCGCAGATGGCCGCTGCGCTCGCGCCTTTGCGCAAGCATCATCACGTCCTGTTGCTGGATCAGCGCGGCACCGGCGGGTCGAACGCGCTTACCTGCAAGAGCGACGATGACGAAAGCGCAGATCGCGGCAGCCTCGACCTGGCCAAGATCCGCGAGCACACGCGCGAATGCCTGCTGGCCGTGGAAAGGAGAGCCGATCCGCGCTACTACACGACAACCGTGGCGGCGGAGGATCTGGAAGCCGTACGCCAGGCCCTGGGCGCGCCGCAGTTCGACCTGATCGGCGTTTCCTACGGCACGCGCCTGGCACAGCAATACCTCGTGCATCATCCCCTGGCCGCCCGCAGTGTGGTGCTCGACAGCGTGGTTCCGAATCAGCTCGTGCTCGGCGAGGACTTTGCGCGGAATCTCGAAGCCGCTCTCAATGCGCAATTCTCCCAGTGCGCGCATACGCCCGTCTGCGCGAAGGCTTTCGGCGACCCTTACGCAAGCCTGATCAAGCTGCGCGATCAGTTGCGCGCCGAGCCGCAAACTTGGGACTACCGCGATCCTGTCACCTTCGCACCGGCACATCGTCGGCTCGACGATGCCGGGCTGGCCAGCCTGGTGCGTCTTTTCGCTTACACGCCGGAGACCGCAGCGCTGCTGCCGCTTTCCATTTCCGAGGGACTGAAGGGCGACTTTTCCCCGCTGGCTGGGCAGGAGAAGCTGCTGGCGGACGACCTCGCGGATCTTTCCGGCAACGCCATGCAGCTCTCCGTGGTCTGCAGCGAGGACGCCGATCTGCTGACACCGCGACCGCAGGACGCCGACACCGTGCTTGGCACAAGACTGATCGATTTGCTCGAGGCTGCCTGCGAAATCTGGCCGCACGGTACACGCCCCGCCGATTTCCACGCGGCCCTCCAAACCACGACGCCGGTGTTGATCCTCGAAGGCGAGCTCGATCCCGTGACCCCGCCACGCTACGGCACGCAGGTGCTCGAGGGATTGTCCGACGGCCGCCTGCTCGTCGCCAGGGGTCAGGGCCACAACGTGATCGGCCGCGGCTGCATTCCGAAGCTCGTCGGTGAATTCGTCGACAAGCTCGATCCGAAAGAGCTCGATGCCAAATGCGTCGATGACCTGGGGCCGATTCCCGCCTACATCGATTTCAATGGCTCGTCGCCATAGGATCAGCGCCATGATCGAAGTGATCGATTTGCACAAGCATTTCGGCAAAGTCGTTGCCGTCGATGGCGTGTCGTTCAGTGCGCGCGACGGCGAAATCACCGGGCTGCTCGGCCCCAACGGCGCCGGCAAGACGACCACGCTGCGCTGCCTGTACACGCTGATGCGCCCCGACCGTGGTCGCGTGCTCATCGATGGCATCGACGCCTCGGTAGACCCGGTGGCGGTCCGCCGCCGCCTCGGCGTGCTGCCGGACGCGCGAGGCCTGTACAAGCGCCTGACGGCCCGCGAGAACATCGCCTATTTCGGCCGCCTGCAGGGACTCGACGAAACTACGATCCGCAGCCGCAGCGATGCTGCGATCGGCGCGCTGGACATGGGCGATTTCGCCGACCGTCGCAGCGAGGGTTTCTCGCAAGGTCAGCGCGTGAAGACGGCGATCGCGCGGGCGCTGATCCACGATCCGAAGAACGTCATTCTCGACGAACCCACCAACGGCCTCGACGTGATGGCTACGCGATCGATGCGCCAGTACCTCAAGAGGCTGAAGGCCGAGGGCCGTTGCGTGCTGTTCTCCAGCCACATCATGCAGGAGGTCGCGGCACTGTGCGACCGCATCGTCGTTATCGCCAAGGGCAGGGTCGTGGCCGACGAATCTCCGGACGCGCTGCGGGCACAAACCGGCGAGGCGAACCTGGAGGATGCGTTCGTCAAGCTGATCGGTACCGATGAGGGACTCGCCGCATGAAAGCCATCGTGATCGTGTTCCTCAAGGAGGTACGCGAAAACCTCCGCGACCGACGCACCGTGATCAACACACTGATCACGGGTCCGCTGCTGGCACCGGTCATCTTCGTCGTGCTCATCAACACGCTGATCGCGCACGAGCTGGAAAAGTCGGAGAAGCCGCTGACTTTGCCGGTCGCCGGTGCGCAATACGCACCTAACCTGATCGCCGCACTCAGGCAGAACAATGTTCGCCTTGCGCCGGCGCCGGCCGATCCCGAACGCGCGGTGCGGGAGCAGGACGCCGAAGTCGTCATGCGCATCACGCCGGACTTTGCCACGGCGTGGAGCAAAGGCGAACCGGCACAGGTGGAGGTGATCTACGACCAGTCGCAGCGCGACTCCAGCAGCGCCTTCGAGCGCCTGCGGGGCATGCTCGATGCCTACGGCAATCGCACCGGCGCATTGCGGCTGCTTGCGCGAGGACTGTCGCCGTCGATTCTCAAGCCCGTGGCGGTTGCCGTTCGCGACCAGTCGACGCCGCAGAGCCGTGCCGGATTGCTGTTCTCGATGCTCCCGTATTTCTTCATAATCGGCGGCTTCATCGGCGGCATGGCACTGGCGATCGATACCACCGCCGGCGAGCGCGAACGTCAGTCGCTGGAGCCGCTGCTGGCCAATCCGGTGCCGCGCTGGCGGATCCTTGCCGGCAAGCTGTGCGCGACGACGGCCTTCGCAATCACGACAGTGTTGTTGAGCATCCTTGCGTTTGCCCTCGTCGGCCGGTTCATGCCGACGGAGAGGATCGGGATGACGCTTACGATCGGCTCGGACTTCGTCGTTCGGACGGTCCTCGTGATGTTGCCGCTTGCGGCGCTGCTGGCGGGATTGCAGACCCTGGTCGCGGCATTCGCCAAGAGTTACCGTGAGGCGCAGACATACCTCTCGCTGCTGATGTTGGTG
>DAHUXO010000314.1 GCA_027307095.1 Betaproteobacteria bacterium
CACAGCGCCCGCACGATACCCGCGTCCAGCACCCTTGCCGGCTCGTGCGTGCGTGGCAGCGCCGCCAGCGTGAAGCGGACGAAGGTCTCGTCGGTCTCGGCCGAACCCCATTGGTAGACCCCGACCAGCGCCACCGGCTCGACCCGCCACGCAGATTCCTCGAGGGTCTCCCGCGCGGCTGCCGCGACGATCGACTCGCCGGCTTCGACATGTCCGGCGGGCTGGTTGAGCCGCAGGCCGCCGCGCGTTTCCTCCTCGACGAGCAGGAAGCGTCCGCCGTGCTCGACGACGGTTGCGACGGTGACGGCGGGTCGGTGGGCGGCTCGGCTCATGGCGTCGAAGGACAGCGAAGCCGCAATGATAAGTGACGGCGACCGGGCGTCCGGGCACGTACCCCATGTGCACGGCGCAACGAGCCCAGCGTCACTGGGGCGCCGGAGCGCGCAACGCGCCCCGCATCCGGGTGGATGCTCGAGAGCCCCGCAGCCGGCGCATGGCACCGGCCGCGAGGTTTCCTGCCAAAGACTACTTGGCGGGGGCTGCTACCGGCTCCGCCATCTTGGCAGCTTCCTTCTTCGCAGCTTCCTTCTTGGCCGCCGCCTTCTTGGCGGCCGCCTTCTTCACCGCCGTCTTCTTGGTCGCCTTGTGCTTCACGACCTTCTTCTTCTCGTGCTTCACCGTCTTTTCGGCCTTCTTCATGCCGGCTTCGGCCTTCATCGGCTCGGCAGGTTTGGCAGGCGCCATGGCAGGAGCGGGGGCCGGAGCGGCCGCGGGCGCAGGTGCCGCGCCCTGGGCCCACGCGGTGGCGGCAAAGGTGCCGGCGACCAGGGCGATCAGCAGTTTGTTCATGTGCACAGTCCTTGTTGGCATTGGAAAGTTCGGAAATGACGCCGTAATCCTGCGTCAAGGGCAATAACGCGGTCAAAGGCACGCCGGTTGACACGCAGTCGCGGCCGAGCCGCACCGCGGTCGGCACCAAAAGCTTGCGACAATCAACGGATTGGATGCGCGAGCCCTGTCGCAGCGTCACGACAGTCCCGCGTCGCTTTCCAACGATTGCGGCATTGCACTCCAGACGTCGCACCGGAGCTCCGATGCCGGTTTTCCGCGGGTAGGACGCAATGCCGTCCGAACTGGCGATTTTATCCGACAGGAGATGGGCGGCCGGCGCCGCTTCGCACCTGTCGACGCGGCGCGGGCGCCGCGGCCCTGTACCCGCCTCGGCTAGAGGCGCAAGTCCCGCTGCAACCATTCCCGCAGCAGCGCGACGGTCACGGTGCGGCGGGTCGCCAGCGAATGGCGGTCCAGCGCCGCGAGGGTCGCGACCAGCGACCGCATGTCCCGGCGGCCATGCGCGAGGAGGTAGGCGATCACGTCGTCGCCCAGCCGGAAGCCGCGCTCGAGCGCGTAGGTGGCCAGCGCCTGGGGCTTGTCCCCGTCGGCGAGCGGCAGGACCTCGAACACCAATCCCAGCGCGAGGCGGGTGCGCAGGTCGTCGCGCAGGGCGAGGCGCGCCGGCGGCGCGCATGCCGCGGCGACCCACTGGCCCCCGTGGACGGCCAGCGCATTGAACAGGGTGAACATGCGTCCCTGCTCTTCGGCGCCCGCCTGGTCGACGCCGTCGATCGCGACCAACGACGAGGCAGGCAGTCGGTCAGGCTCCACCGGCACGTCCGCCGGTCGTGCACAGAGGAATGCGGGGCGCATCGGTGCGGCGGCGGCGACGACAGCGTGCAGGAGGTGCGTCTTGCCGACCCCTTCGCCGCCCCACAGCAAGACGCCCGCCTCGGGCAGCGCTCCCTCGGCGAGCCTCCCGAGGGCGGTCACCGCCTCGCGATTGGGCCCCGCGACGAAGCTGCGAAACGTGGGGGGCTCGACCCTTGCGAGGTCCAGTACGAGTTGCTCGGCCATCCGGTCCTGCGAAAGTTCAGTCGTCGCGGTAGACCGGCGACTCGGCGTAGGCGGCACGCAGGTGCCGCAGGCCCACCAGCAGCATCGCCGACACCGGCAGCGCCATCAGCACGCCGACGAACCCGAACAGCTGGCCGAAAGCCAGCAGGGCGAAGATCACCGCCAGAGGATGCAGGCCGATGCGGTCGCCGACCAGGAGCGGGACCAGCAGATAGCTCTCGAGCAGCTGCCCGATGCCGTAGACGGCGAGCACGGCGGCGAAGCCCGGCCAGCCATGCCATTCGAGCAAGGCCGCGATCAGACCCAGCATGAAACCGAGCCCGAATCCGACATACGGGATGAACACCAGCACCCCGGTGAGGATGCCGATCGCGAGGCCCCGCTGGAGTCCCGCGATCGACAATCCGATCGAGTAGTACACGGCGAGCGCAACCATCACCAGCAGCTGTCCGTGAAGAAACTCGGCCAGCACGCCGTCGACCTGCTGCGACACCGTGCGCACCTTCGCCTGCCAGCGACGCGGAAGCAGATCGTCGATGCGCGCGACGATCATGTTCCAGTCGCGCAGCAGATAGAACATGACGACGGGGATCAGCGCGAGATTGAGCAGCACCGACACGACGATCAGCCCCCCGGTCTTGACGCCGGACAGGAGCGTCATCGACAGGTTCTTCGCCTCCTGGGCGTTTTCCGAGATGAACGCGCGGATGGAGTCGAAGTCGAGCGGCACCGTGATCCCGAGCCGCTGCGAAAGCCACGGCGCGAGGCGGTCGGTGAATTGCGAGAAGAGGTCCGGCAGGCGCGCCATCGCGGTGGCGATCTCGGACTGGATCAGCGGCACCAGCACCAGGAACAGGGCCGCGAGCAGCACGCCGATGATCAGGATGACGACCAGGGTCGCGATCGCGCGCGGCACGCCGTGCGCCTCGGCGCGATCGACGGCGGGGGTGCCCAGGTAGGCGAGGATCGCGCCGATCAGGAACGGCGTGAGCACCGGCCCCAGCCAGTGCAGTGCCGCCAGAAGGACCAGCACCGCGCCCACGATCCAAAGATAGTGGCGCGCGGCGACAGGACGGTGCACGTGCGCAGGCGGCGCCGCGTCGGCGTCGCGGGCCGATTCGCTCTCACCTGCGGTCGACGCGCGCGTCGATTCCCCGGGCACGGGAACAGGCTCGTCTGTCAGCGGCGGGCGGGACGCGGTCATTTCGGAGTAGAATCGCGGCGCAAAATTGCTGCACTTTACCTCATTGCGGTCCGCGCAAGCGGTCCCCCGTGTCCGCCCGGTGCGGCGACGTCCCGATGGCTCCTCCCACCACGCCCTCCAAGCCCCTTTCCTACCGCGACGCCGGCGTCGACATCGACGCGGGCGACGCGCTGGTCGAGCGCATCAAGCCTTTCGCCAAGCGCACGATGCGCCCGGAGGTCCTCGCCGGCATCGGCGGCTTCGGCGGGCTGATCGAGATCGGCAAGCGTTTCCGCGAGCCGGTGCTGGTCGCCGGCACCGACGGCGTCGGGACGAAGCTCAATCTCGCGCAGCGCCTCGGGCGCCACGACACGATCGGCATCGACCTGGTCGCGATGAGCGTCAACGACATCCTCGTGCAGGGCGCCGAGCCGCTGTTCTTCCTCGATTATTTCGTCTGCGAGCGGCTCGACGTCGACGTCGCGGCGACGGTCATCGAGGGCATCGCCCGGGGATGCGAAATGGCGGGATGCGCGCTGATCGGCGGCGAGACCGCCGAGCACCCGGGCACGTTTCCCAAGGGCGAATACGACCTCGCCGGTTTCGCAGTCGGGGTCGTGGAGAAGAGCGCGATCATCGACGGCCGCGACATCGCGCCGGGCGACCGGCTGATCGGGCTCGCCTCCAGCGGCCCGCACTCCAACGGCTATTCGCTGATCCGCAAGATCGTCGCGGTCGCCAATGCCGACCTGCACGCGCCCATTGCCGGGGCCGCCGACGCGGCGGCCGCATCCACGCCGTCGGCGCGCATGAGCACGCTGGGCGACGCGCTGCTCGCACCGACACGTATCTACGTCAAGCCCGTACTCGCCCTTGCCTCGAAGCTGCGCATCAAGGGCATGGCGCACATCACCGGCGGCGGCCTCATCGAGAACGTGCCGCGGATGCTTCCGGACACGGTCCAGGCGCGCCTCGAGCTCGCGAAATGGCCGCGCCCACCGGTTTTCGCCTGGCTGCAGGAGCACGGCAGCGTTTCCGACGACGAGATGCACCGCGTGTTCAATTGCGGCATCGGCATGGTGCTCGTGGTGAGCCCTGCCGACGCGAAAGCCGCAGTCGCGATGCTGAACGATGCGGGGGAGCGTGCCTTCGACATCGGCGAGATCGTTGCCCGCCCGGGCGGCGGCGCGGCGGCGGTCGTCGTCTGAGGCGCGAGCCCAGGCTCGACGCCGCGATCATGGCGCCTGCGCGCATCACCGTCGTCATTTCGGGGCGCGGCTCGAACCTGGTCGCGCTGATCGATGCCGTGAATGCCGGGAAGATCGCCGGCGTGATCACGCAAGTGATCAGCAACCGGCCCGGCGCCCAGGGGCTCGTTCACGCTGCGAAGGCCGGCATCGCGACCAAGGTGGTCGACCACACGACGTTCGCATCGCGCGAGGCTTTCGAGGCCGCGCTCGCCGCCGCGATCGACGACGGCAGGCCCGACCTCGTCGTGCTCGCCGGCTTCATGCGCGTGCTGGGCCCGGACTTCGTGCGGCACTACGAAGGTCGCATGCTGAACATCCATCCGTCGCTGCTTCCCGCGTACCCCGGGCTGGACACGCACCGGCGCGCTCTCGCCGACGGTGCGAAGCGGCACGGCTGCAGCGTGCATTTCGTCACGCCGACCGTCGACGGCGGGCCGATCGTCGCGCAGGCCGAAGTGCCGGTGCTGCCCGGGGACGACGAGGCCACGCTCGCCGCGCGCGTGCTCGAGGCCGAGCATCGCCTGCTGCCGGACATCGTCGGCCGCTACTGTGCGGGACGCCTGGTCCTCGACAACGGCCGCGTGCGCATCATCGACACCCGGACCGCCGCCGGCGGATCGTAGCGCCCACGCCCGCGCGGCGTCGCCCGAACTCCCTTCGCGGCGCCGGGTCCCTCCCCTGATGAACACCCTCGACACGCCGCCCGCCCCCGGATCCGGGACCGAGAAACCGGCCGAAAAACCGGGACGGACCACGTTTTCCGAAAAACCGGGACGGACCACGTTTTCGCAGACCGAAAACGTGGTCCGTCCCGGTTTTTCGACCTCGGAATCGCGCAAGCACCGCGTGCGCCCGACGCTGTGGGTCGCCCTCGCGCTGTCGGTCGCAGTGCATGCGCTGTGGTCGCTATGGCCCGGCGAGAACGCGACCGCTCCCGAGGTTCCGGTGCTGACGGCGACGTTGAAGGAGATGCCGCCCCCGCCGCCCGCGACTGCGGCGAAGCCGCCACCGCCGAAACCGGTGACCGCGCATCGGGCGCCCCCTGCGCGTCGAACGCCGACGATCGAATCGCGCGCCCCGTCGAGCGCCTCCACACCACCCGCGGCCCAAGGGCCGACGACCGACGCGCAAGGCAATGCGCCCTCCGCGGTCCCGGAAGCAATGGCCGCGTCGGGTCCGTCGTCCCCGGCGGCGCAGGTCGCGGAAGGACCGGTCATCGCGCCGATCGCGCTCCC
>DAHUXO010000347.1 GCA_027307095.1 Betaproteobacteria bacterium
CGGAGCCGCCTGCGGCGCGCCAAGCGCCAACCGGACGTACGCGGGTGCATTGTCGAACCCCTGACGTGACCCCATGTTCAACGCCGAGAAGCGACATGGACCGCCCCGGAATCGCATCGGCAGCCTGATCGGGGCAGGAACGATCGACCACGGCAATGTCGGGTTCCGCGGCGGCCTGCGAATCGAGGCGGTCCGGAATCCGGTCGCTTTGACTCGCACGCGCGGCACCGGGATAATGGGCGACATCGATGGACAGGAACTGGAGCGATCATGAATGCAATGAATGAAATGCCGAGCCCGCTGGTGTTCACCGACGCGGCGGCGGCCAAGGTGAAGACGCTGATCGAGGAAGAGGGCAACACCGACCTGAAGCTGCGCGTTTTTGTTTCAGGCGGCGGCTGCTCGGGCTTCCAATACGGATTCACGTTCGACGAGGTCACGAACGAGGACGACACGGCGATGCAGAAGAACGGCGTGACGCTGCTGATCGACCCGATGAGCTACCAGTACCTGGTCGGCGCCGAGATCGACTACCAGGAGGGCCTCGAAGGCGCGCAATTCGTGATCAAGAATCCGAACGCGACGACGACCTGCGGCTGCGGATCGAGTTTCTCGGCCTGAGCGACGTCATCGCTCGCGCAGAAGGGGGCCCAAAGGGCCCCTTTTTGTCGTTCCCGGAAGATGGGGTCAGCGCGGATAGATCGCCCCGAGCACGCGCGGGCCCCTGGCGCCGGTGACTGCGGGCAGGTTGCCCGGGCGCCCGGCCAGCGTCTCGCGCGCAAGCCACGCGAAAGCGAGCGCCTCCACCTGCTCGACGGGTACGCCCTCTTCGGCGGTCGTAGCGACCCGGCGCGGCGCGAGCTCGCGCGCGAGTTCACGCATCAGCGTGTGGTTGTTCGCCCCACCGCCGCAGACGAGGATCTCGTCGGCGCCCGGTGCTCGTGCGCGAATCGCATCGGCGATCGTGCGCGTCGTCAGCGCGACCAGCGTCGCCTGGACGTCCTCGGCCTCGCCGATCGTCCCGGCCTTGGCGAGCCGCTCCTCGAGCCAGGCGAGGTTGAATTTGTCCCGGTGCGTGCTCTTGGGTGGCGGGGCCGCGAAGAACGAATCGTCGAGCAGAACCGCCAGCAGCGGTGCGTCGACCTTGCCGGTCGCGGCCCACGCACCCTGCGCATCGTAGGTGGTCCCGCGATTGCGCGCGCACCACAGGTCGGACAGCACGTTGCCGGGCCCGGTGTCGAAGCCGTGGATCGCGCCATCGGCGGGGAGGTCGGTGATGTTCGCGATCCCGCCGACGTTGACGATGACGCGATGCAGGGCCGGCCGCGCGAACAGCGCCGCGTGAAACGCGGGCACCAGCGGCGCGCCCTGCCCGCCCGCGGCGACGTCGCGGTTCCTGAAATCGGCGACCACCGCGATGCCGCTGCGCTCGACGACGCGCGCTGCGTTGTTGAGCTGGAACGTGAACCCGCGGTCGGGACGGTGGCGCAGGGTCTGGCCGTGCACCCCCGCCGCTCGTATGCGCTCCGGCGCGAGCTTCGCGGTCGCGAGCGCCTTGGCGATCGCCTCGGCGTAGAGCTCGGCAAGCATGTTCGCGGCAGCGCCGGCGCGGGCGAGCTCGTTGCCGCCCGGGAGCTGGAGCGTGAGCAGTTCGTCGCGCAGCATCGTCGGATAGGCGACGTGGGCAGCGCCCAGCGTCTCGCACGCTGCCTCGGACGAAGGGGAAAAATCAGCGATGACGGCATCGACGCCGTCGAGGCTCGTGCCGGACATCACGCCGGCGAACAGGTCGCCGTCCATCGCTAGCCCGTGTGCCCGCCGGCAGCTACTCGGCGGCCACCATCTGCGTCACGGGGAACTGACCGACGACGGCGAGCTCGCCCACGAGCGGGGCCACATCGGCCAGGAACTTGCTCTTCTCGTCGGGTGTGATCGGGGCCGCGGCCGGCAGCGCGACTTTCATCGGATCGCGCGGAACACCCGCGACGCGCATCTCGTAGTGCAGGTGCGGACCGGTCGCCCAGCCGGTCATGCCGACGAAGCCGATCGTGTCACCCTGGTGGACGCGCTCGCCGTCGTGCAGGCCCGGCTCGAAGCGCGACAGGTGTCCGTAGACGCTCGTGTATTTCGCGTCGTGCCTCAGCATGATGACGTTGCCGTAGCCGATCTGCCTGCCGACGAATTTCACGACGCCATCGGCGGTCGCGTGCACCGGCGTTCCGATCGGCGCGGCGAAGTCGGTTCCAGTGTGGGCACGCCAGACGTGGAGATACGGATCCAGGCGTGCGTGCGTGAATCCCGAGGTGATCCGCGAGAAAGTGACCGGCGAGCGCAGGAAGGCGCGGCGCAGGCTGCGGCCATCGTCGGTGTAGTACGACTCGCTGCCGTCGGGCGCGCGCCACAGGAAAGCGCGGTGCGCGACACCCTGGTTGTCGAATTCGGCCGCGAGGATCCGTCCGGTCGCCACGGGCTCGCCGTCGACATAGCGCATCTCATAGATGACGCTGAAGCGGTCGCCGCGCCGGATGTCGTGATAGAAATCGATATCGCCTGCGAATACGTCGACCAGCCCGAGGGTGATCGCGTCCGGGAGTCCCGCAGCATCGGCGGCGCCGAACAGCGACGACTGGATCTCGCCGGTGCGCAGCGTCACGCGCACGTCCGATGGCTCGCCGTCGCCTTTCACGTGGAACCCTGCAGCGTCGCGCGTGACCGAGAACATCTCGCCGCTGGAGGCGAGAAAGCGCAGGCCGACGAGCTTGCCGTCCTCGTCGGTGGCGATGCGCAGCGCCCGGCCCGGGCGCAGCAGGTACAGCGGTCGCGCGGCCGGGTCCGTGCGCAGGAATTGCATCGCCTCGGCGTCGTCGACATCGGCACGCGCCAGCAGGCTGCCGATCGTATCGCCGCGACGGACGCGCTCCTCGTGCCAGTACCAGTCGCCAGCGGTCGCGGCGGCGATGATCTGCGGCAGTTCGAGCGCGCGCGAGACATCGCGAGTCGGCGTCGTGTCGAGCGTCGTGCCCGGGGTGATGCCGAATGCGGCGACTCCCGACAGGCACAGGATCGCGACAGCGAACGCCTGGCCCGGCGACAGCGCACGGGGAAGCTTGCGCATCGACTGCGCTAGAATTCGGAGTTTGTGCGTAATCAACAAAATTTCATGCGCGCCGAACGACGACTACGCGCCTTCATCATGACGGCCGAGCGGAGTGTTGCGGAAAAGCCATCCCACGGGGCGAAACCCGCGGGGGATTGTAGCAGGCTGTCGCGCCGTGCCAAGCGAACGGTCGATCGACGATGCCCGGGGCGATGATGGGATTCGACGTCGACCACCACATCGGCGTGTTCCGGCGCGGAGCGGACGAGCTGCTCGTCGAGGCCGAATTGCGGGCCAAGCTCGCCCGCGGCGCCCCGCTGCGGATCAAGGAGGGCTTCGACCCGACCCGGCCGGACCTGCACCTGGGCCACACGGTCCAGTTCAACAAGCTGCGCCAGCTGCAGGAACTGGGCCACCACATCATCTTCCTGATCGGCGACTTCACCGGCCTGATCGGCGACCCCACCGGACGCAATGTCACCCGGCCGCCGCTTACCCGGGAGGAGATCGACGCCAACGCGAAGACGTACACCGACCAGGTGTTCCTGATCCTCGACCGCGAGAAGACCGAGGTCGCCTTCAATTCCAAATGGCTCTCTCCCCTGGGCGCGGACGGCATGATCCGTCTCGCCGCGAAATACACGGTCGCCCGGATGCTCGAGCGCGACGATTTCGCCAAGCGCTACAAGTCCGGGCAGCCCATTGCGATCCACGAGTTCCTCTACCCGTTGGCGCAGGGCTACGATTCGGTCGCCCTGAATGCCGACGTCGAGCTGGGCGGCACCGACC
>DAHUXO010000055.1 GCA_027307095.1 Betaproteobacteria bacterium
CGACAACGCGCTGCTCGGCACGATCGAAGACACGCTGAAGTCGGCGAACATCGCGTACCGCGGCACCGAGCTCGACCCGGTGGGCATCAAGGTGCGCTTCAACGACTACGACACCCAGCTTCGCGCCAAGGACCTGCTGCAATCCAAGCTCGGCGACAACTACATCGTCGCGCTCAACCTGCTGTCCTCATCCCCGCACTGGCTCGCGTCGATCGGCGCGCTGCCGATGTATCTCGGCCTCGACCTGCGGGGCGGCGTGCATTTCCTGCTGCAGGTCGACATGAAGGCGGCGCTCGACAAGGCGGCCGACCGCTACACAACCGACATCCGCTCGCTGATGCGGGAGAAGAAGGTCATCTACTCCGGGGTCGGTCGCGAAGGCTCGAGCGTCGTGCTCCGGTTCAAGGACAGCACCGAGCGCAACAAGGCGCGCTTCGAGATCGAGAAGGCGTTTCCCGACCTCCAGGTACGCGAGCAGGACGCGGCGGGCGGTGACCTGCGGCTGGTCGCGGGGCTCTCGCCGCCGGCGCAGACGCGCATCCAGGAAAGCGCGGTCCAGCAGAACATCACGATCCTGCGCAACCGGGTCAACGAGCTCGGCGTCGCCGAGCCGATCATCCAGCAGGCCGGCACGGACCGGGTCGTCGTGCAGCTGCCCGGCGTCCAGGACACCGCGCGCGCCAAGGACATCCTCGGCCGCACCGCAACGCTCGAGATCCGGATGGTCAACGAGGACCCCGGCGCGCTCGAGGCGGCGGTCGGGGGCTCGGTGCCCTTCGGCAGCGACCTGCTGACCGACCGCAACGGCCAGCCGATTCTCGTGCAGAAGCAGGTCGTGCTGACCGGCGATCGCATCAGCGATGCCCAGTCGGGATTCGATCCGCAGAGCGGCGAACCCGCGGTCCACGTGGACCTCGACCCCACTGGCGCGCGGATCTTCAAGGAAGTCACCCGCGACAACGTCGGCAAGCGGATGGCCATCCTGCTGATCGAGAAAGGCAAGTCCGAGGTCATCACGGCACCGGTCATTCGCGAGGAAATCGGCGGCGGCCGCGTGCAGATCAGCGGTCGCATGTCATCGCGCGAGGCGAACGACATCGCGCTGCTGATGCGCGCAGGTGCCCTGGCGGCACCGATGGAAATCGTCGAGGAGCGCACCGTCGGGCCGTCGCTGGGCAAGGAGAACATCACCAAGGGCTTCGACTCGGTCAAGTACGGTTTCGTCGTGCTGGCGGTGTTCATCTGCGCGTATTACATGCTGATGGGCGTGATCTCGACGATCGCGCTGGTCATCAACCTGATGCTGCTGATCGCGATCCTCTCGATGTTGCAGGCGACGCTGACGCTGCCGGGCATGGCGGCGATTGCGCTGACGCTCGGCATGGCGATCGACGCCAACGTGCTGATCAACGAGCGCATCCGCGAGGAGTTGCGCTGGGGCTCGACGCCGCATGCGGCGATCCAGGCCGGCTACGAGCGGGCGTGGGGGACGATCCTGGACTCGAACGTCACGACGATGATCGCCGGCATTGCGCTGTTCGCCTTCGGCACGGGCCCCGTTAAGGGCTTCGCGGTGGTCCACGTGCTGGGCATCCTCACTTCGATGTTCTCGGCCGTGTTCGTCTCGCGCGGCATCGTCGCGCTGATCTACGGCGGACGCCGCAAGCTCGATCACATTTCGATCGGCCAGGTGTGGCATCCGACCTCCAAAGCGACAGCGCCCGCCAAGTCGTGATCGAAGTCCCCCGTCCCTGAGGCATCCGGAACGCGACCATGGAATTCTTCCGCATTTCGCGCGACATCCCCTTCATGCGGCACGCGCTGGTGTTCAACGTCATATCGTTGCTCACCTTCATCGCCGCGATCGTGTTCCTCAGCGTCAAGGGACTGAACCTCGGCGTCGACTTCCGCGGCGGCACCGTGATCGAGGTGAATTATGGGCATGCGGTAGATTTCGGCCGCCTCCGGGCGGCGCTCGACAAGCTCGGGCTCGGCAGCGAGGCCTCGGCACAGAGCTTCGGCGCGTCCGACACCGCGCTGATCCGGCTCCCGCTGCAGCAGGGCGTGTCCAGCGCGCAGCTTTCCGACCGCGTGATGACGGCCCTCAAGGCGGACGATCCCGCAGCGACGCAGCGGCGCGTGGAATTCGTCGGACCGCAGGTCGGCAAGGAGCTCTACCAGAACGGCGCGCTCGCACTGCTGCTGGTGTCGTTCGGGATCGTCATCTATCTCGCGTTGCGCTTCGAATGGCGCTTCGCCGTCGCCGCGATCGTGGCCAACCTGCACGACGTCGTCATCATCCTGGGGTTCTTCGCGTTCTTCCACTGGGAATTCTCGCTGCCGGTGCTGGCAGCCGTGCTCGCCGTCCTCGGCTACTCGGTCAACGAGTCGGTCGTCATCGCCGACCGGATCCGCGAGAACTTCCGCAAGATGCGCAAGGCCACGGTCACCCACGTCATCGACAGCGCGATCACCAGCACCCTGTCGCGGACCATCATCACCCACGGCTGTACGCTGCTGATGGTGCTGTCGATCTTCTTCTTCGGCGGCGAATCGCTGCATTATTTCTCGCTCGCGCTCGCGATCGGCATCTGCTTCGGCATCTATTCGTCGGCGCTCGTCATGGCGTCGCTCGTCATGTGGCTCGGCGTCTCCCGCGAGGACCTGGTCAGGCCGGACAGGAACCGCGGCATGGCCGGTGACAAGATCCTGCCGTAATACCCCCTCACCCCGACCTTCCCCCGCGCGCGGGCAAGGGGGGCAACGGCCATGAGCGCGACGGATTTCCTTCCCCACTGGCCGCCCGCCGCCAACGGCTTCCTGGTGTTCGGATTGCTGCTGCTCGCGGGGCTGCTCGGCGGCCGGCTCGCCGCGACCACGCGCGTGCTCCCCGCGATCACCGGTTACATCGCGACCGGATTCCTGCTCGGCCCCGGAGGCCTCGGCTGGCTCGATGCCGGCGTGCTCGCCCAGTCGCGGGTCATCGCCGAATTCTCGCTCGGGCTGATCGTCTTCGACCTCGGGCGCCGGCTCGATCTCAAATGGGCGAGCCACGACCGGTGGCTGCTGCCGATGGGAATCGCCGAAAGCCTGCTGTCGTTCGTGGAGTTGTTCGCGTTGTTGCACGTCGTCGGCGGCATCGACACGCTCGAGGCGGCCGTCGCCGCCACGATCGGGATCGCGACCGCGCCGGCGGTCGTGCTGCTGGTCACCAACGAGCTCAAGGCCGATGGCCCCGTCACGCGACGGATGCTGTGGCACGTCGCACTCAACAACGTCGTCGCGACGCTGGGCATCACCGTTCTCCTGCCGTTCATCGAGGCGCGTGCCACCGGCGCATCGTGGAATCCCGTCGCGCGATCGCTGTGGATCATCGCCGGGTCGTTCCTGCTGGGCTACGCCGCGTTTCGCGTGTTCACGCTGTTCGCCCGCCTGATCGGCAAGTCGCCCGCGCCGCAGTTCATCCTGACCGTCGGCATGATCATCGTCACCGTCGGCGTGGCCGAGGTCTCCCGCCTCTCGGTGCTGCTCGCGCTGCTGGTGCTCGGCGCCTGTGCGCGCAACCTCGATCACGAGCACCGGCTGGTCGACGTCGACTTCGGGCGCGCGGCGCAGCTGTTCTTCGTCGTCCTGTTCGTGCTGACCGGCGCAACGCTGCACCCCCACCAGTTCGGGCCGATCGCCTGGGTCGGCCTGGCGTTCGTCGTCGCGCGCGGTCTCGGCAAGGCCCTCGCACTGTTCGCGTTCGCGTGGCCGGCGCACATCTCGGCGCGACAGGCAGCCACGCTCGGGCTCGCGCTCACGCCGATGACGGGGCTCGCGATCGGCATCGCGCAGCCGATCTACGACATCGCGCCCGAATTCGGCGCGCGGCTTTCGGCGATCGTCGTCTCCGGCATCGCCATCCTCTACCTGCTTGGACCGATCGCGACGCGCTTCGCGCTGATCCGCGCGGGCGAGGGCGAGCCCGCCGCCCGCGATTAGCGCGACCCGCGATGCCCGCCCTCGATTTCACCTCCTCCGACGCGCTGACCTTCGGCGTCGAGCTCGAGCTGCAGCTCGTGAACACCCGCGATTTCAACCTCGCACCGGACGCCGACGACCTCCTGCGGCGCGCGACGCGCGACGCTCCGCAGGGCGAACTGAAGCCGGAGATCACGCAGAGCATGGTCGAGATCAACACTTCCGTGCACCGGCACTATGCGGAGCTCCTGGCCGAGCTCCGGGCGACGCGCAACGTGCTGGCGGCCCATGCGCGCAAGATGAACGTCGCGATCGCCGGTGGTGGAACGCACCCGTTCCAGAAGTGGAGCGAGCGCAAGATCTACCCCACCGAGCGCTTCCTGTCAGTGTCGGAGAAATACGGCTTCCTCGCCAAGCAGTTCACGGTGTTCGGCCAGCATGTCCACATCGGCTGCCCGAATGCCGACGACGCGATCTACCTGAACCTCGCGCTGATCCGCTACGTCCCGCATTTCATCGCACTGGCCGCGTCGAGCCCGTTCTACCAGGGCGTCGACACGGCTTTCGACTCCTCGCGGCTGTCGGTGGTGAACGCGTTCCCGCTGTCGGGAACGATGCCGTTCGTGCGCAACTGGGCCGAGTTCAACCGCTATTACGACCGCATGTTCGACCTCGGCATCGTCGCGAGCATGAAGGATTTCTACTGGGACATCCGGCCCAAGCCCGAATACGGCACCGTCGAGATCCGCGTCTGCGACACGCCGCTGACCGTCGACCGTGCCGCGCAGATCGCCGGGTTCGCGCAGGCGCTCGCGAGCTGGCTGTGGGAGGTACGGCCGGAGATCTCGCCGGACATCTACCTGGTACACAGCTACAACCGGTTTCACGCCTGCCGCCACGGCTTCGCCGGAACGCTGGTCGACCCGGTCACCGGCGGCTCGCGTCCGCTCGCCGACGATCTTCGCGAAACCCTCGACAGGATCGCGCCGCACGCTGCAGCGCTCGGGTCGCAGGACGCGCTGTCCGCGCTGCACACCACCCTGTCGCAGGGCAACGACGCGGCGTGGCTGCGGACTCAATTCGCGAGCACCGGCACGCTGACCGATGTGGTGCGCAAGCAGGCAGCGCTGTGGGCGGGCTGAGGCAGCGATGCTGACGACGATCGTCTACTCGCTGCTCTCCCTCGACCAGACCCTCGCGAGTCTGGCGGGAAACTACGGTCCCTGGCTCTACGCGATCCTGTTTCTCGTGATCTTCGCCGAGACGGGGCTCGTCGTGCTTCCGTTCCTGCCCGGCGACTCGATCCTGTTCATCGCCGGAACGGTGGTGGCAGTCGCGGGACTCGATGTCCACGTGCTCGCGCTGGTCCTCGCGCTCGCTGCAATCATCGGCGACTCGGTCAACTACGGCGTCGGTCATTACATCGGACCGAGAGTGTTCCACGAGCCGGAATCGCGCTGGTTCAAGCGCGCGTACCTGCTGCGCACGCAGGGCTTCTACGACCGCTACGGCGGGGTGACGATCATCATCGGCCGCTTCGTGCCGATCATCCGGACGTTCGCGCCGTTTCTCGCCGGCGTAGCCGGGATGCCGTATCGCCGGTTCCTTCCGTACAACGTGATCGGTGGCTGTCTCTGGATCGGGCTGCTGGTCTATGCGGGTTACCTGTTCGGCAACATCCCGTGGGTCAAGAGCAACCTTTCGCTGATCGTGATCATGATCGTCGTCGTTTCGCTGATCCCGGCGGTGACGACGTTCTTCCGCGAGCGCCGCGAAAAACCGGGACGCACCACGTTTTAAAGCCGGCGCGCACCACTTTCTTGCAGCCGGGCGGCGTCCGTAGCAACTGTTGCGCGCCATGAATCCCAACCTGCCCCGACAGATCTGCGTCGACGCGTCCCGCACTTGCTCGTTCGATCCGTGAAATGGCGAGGAATCGCCGGGTGCGTGATGGCCGAGTCCAAGGGCAAAGCGTCGACTTCACGTCTGTCTGCGGCCAAGAGCGGTCTGTGATGGCCGCCTCACCCTTCGCCCCAAAGCGGTCAGCCGTGCACCGCGATTCCCTGGAAATTGGATTCGCGAATTTGCGGCACAATGCGATCGCCTGTCCACCGGAGCGGGGCACCAGACGACGGTGGTCGGCAGTGGCGAGGTCATCATGGCTGCGGTCCAAGTGCCATAGTCGCAATGAATTTGTGGATCTGTTCTCTTGAGCAAGAAAGCTATGACGGTGAACCGTATCAAAGCGGTTGTCTTCGACACCTTCGGAACGGTAGTGGACTGGCGTTCCAGCATCACAGAGGAGTTTCGGGCGTTTGGTAAGCAGAAAACGATCGACATTCCGTGGGAGGCGTTCGTCGACGAGTGGAGGACTGCCTACAAGCCAGGGATGGACGCCGTTCGCAGCGGCGTTTGGCCGTGGACCAAGGTGGGTAAGATCTATCGCTCGAAGCTCGAAGCGATTCTTCTAAAATATGGGGTCGACACGCTTACAGAAGACGAGAAGAGTTATCTGAATCACGCTTGGCATCGATTGAATCCGTGGCCCGATTCAGTTGCTGGACTTACTCGCCTCAAGAAGCGGTACGTGATCTCCA
>DAHUXO010000084.1 GCA_027307095.1 Betaproteobacteria bacterium
CGACGCCGACCGGCTGCTGGTCTCGGGCACCAAGCTTCGCAAGTGGCTGTCCGAAGGCAGCGAAGTTCCACCCGAGTTCAGCCGGCCCGAAGTGCTCGAGGTCCTGCGTGAGTATTATTCGGGCCTCGATGCATCGCAGAAGGTGGAAGTCAAGCTGGCCGGCCATTCGGCCCGCTGATCCTGGACCGGCGATCTTCGGGCCCGACGATCGTCGCGTCCGAAGCGTTCAGGTGCCGCAGTACGTGCGATAGCCCGCTGTCACTTCGGCTGGCGCCGGCTGGGCGTAAGGCGCCAACTCGGGTGCCTCGTCGTAGGGCTGCCTGAGGGCGGCAAGCAATCGCTGGAACGGCGCGAGATCGCCTTGGTCCGACGCGGCGGCCAGTGCCTCTTCGACGCGATGGTTGCGGGCGATGACGTTGGGATTGACGCGGCGCATCGCCCTGGCGCGCTCGCGACCTGCAATTGCCCCGCCATGCTGCGCGCTGACGCTCTCGCTGGCGCAGCGTGCTCGCCAGCGGGCCAGCCACCCATCCGGCGCGCGCGCATCGGCAAACAGCGCGCGCAGTGGCGCTTCGTCGCCGGCAGCGGCGTCGGCGAGCCGCCGCCACGCGAGGGTGAAATCCACGCGCTCGGCATGAAGCAGGGTCAGCCAGTCCTCGGCCAGCGAGGCATCGGCGCCGTCGTCGTCCGGTTCGCCTCGACCCAGCCCGAGCTTGCTGCGCTGTCCGCGCAGAACGTGCCTGCGGTACTGCGCCGGGAACGCAACGATGACCTCGGTGGCCATCGCGACCGCCTGCTCGGGATCGTCGGACAGGAGCGGCACCAGGGTTTCGGCCAGGCGTGCCAGGTTCCAGCACGCGATGTCGGGCTGGTTGGCGTAGGCGTAGCGTCCTCGGTGGTCGATCGAACTGAACACCGCGGCGGGGTCGTAGGCCTCCATGAAGGCGCACGGCCCGTAATCGATCGTCTCGCCCGATAACGTCATGTTGTCGGTGTTCATCACGCCATGGATGAAGCCCACGTTCATCCACTGCGCGACCAGTGCAGCCTGACGCTCGGCCACATTCCGAAGCAGCGCCAGGAATCGCTGCGGTGCGGTCACGAGTGCGGGATCATGCCGTGCGATCGTGTACTCGGCCAGTTTGCGCACGCGTTCCACGTCGCCGCGGGAGGCATGGAACTCGAAGGTCCCGACGCGGATGTGGCTCGCCGCCACGCGCGTCAGGACCGCCCCGGGCAGAACGCGCTCGCGGTACACCTGTTCGCCCGTCGCTGCGACCGCGAGGGCGCGCGTCGTGGGGATTCCCAGCGCGTGCATTGCCTCGCCGACCAGCACCTCTCGAAGCATGGGACCAACGGCGGCCTTGCCGTCGCCACCCCGGGCGAACGCCGTGCGGCCCGAGCCCTTGAAGGCGATATCGCGACGGCGTCCCCGCCGGTCGATCACCTCGCCGAGAAGCAGCGCCCGGCCGTCTCCGAGTCGAGGCGAGAATCCGCCGAACTGGTGGCCTGCGTAGGCCTGAGCGAGCGGTTCGGCGCCTTCCGGCAATGTGTTTCCGGCGAATACCGCCGCCCTCGCGGCGGCGTCGAGCGAGGCGAGGTCGAGGCCCAGCTCTTCCGCCAGCGAATCGTTGAGAAACAGCAGCCGCGGCGCGCGCACGACCGCAGATCGCTGAGGAACGTAGAACCCCTCGAGTTCGCGAGCGAATGAATTGTCGAAGCGGAACGGCGCGACTGCAGCCATCGGCTCGTAGGTTTTGGCCATCGTCAAGTCTGCCACACCGCGCGACCCTTTCGCCCCGCGCGCTGACGCCGCGGCAGCTTCGGATCGCCCGTCCAAAGGAAAAGCCGCCAGTGAAGGCGGCTTTCCTCGTGGGCTCCGGGGTCTACGACGTCAGTCGATGATGTGGTAGACGGGAGCCTTCTCCATGTCCCACTTGCCGGTATGGCGGTCATAGCGCGACAGAGTGAAGCAATGCCAGTTCTCGTCGTCCAGCTTCATGTGATCGCCCCGGTAGTAGTACCCGGGCCACCGCGTTTCCTTGCGGAACAGCGTGTGATGGGTCACGGATTCCGAAGCCAGGAGCCGGTGGTGCAGTTCCCACGTGCGCTGAAGCTGGTGCAGGTCTTCGGCACCGATGTGGCTCATGTCCTCCTTCAGCATCGCCAGCATCTCGAGTCCGCGCTCGAGCATCAGGCCATTCGTCATGTAGTTGGTGCTGATGCCGCCGACGTATTCGTCCATGATCTTCTCGAGGCGCTGCAGACCGTGGATGGGCAGGAGGTAGCTCGGCGATACGGTTCCGGCGACGATCTCGTTGCGGCCGATGCGGTAGTTTTCCAGCGGCTGGTAGATCGTCTTCTCGAGGTCGCGATACTCCTGTTCGCTGATCTGGGGCTGGTCCCGGCCTTTTTCCATCACGTACTTGACCGCTGCCTTGGCGGCGATGCGGCCTTCCGTGAAGGATCCCGACGAGAACTTGTGGGCGGTACCGCCGATGGTGTCGCCGGCGCCGAAAAGCCCGTCGACCGTCATCATGCGGTTATATCCCCACTGGTACTCCGCGGGGGCGTAGTCTTCCGGTCCGCTCGCCCACGCGCCGGAGCACGTGGCATGGGAGCCCATGACGTAGGGCTCGGACGTGGTCAGTTCGGGATTGACGTGCTTGGGATCGATGTTCTGCGACGCCCAGACGACCGCCTGCCCGATCGTCATGCCGAGGAAGTTTTCCCAGCCGACGGTCTCCTTGTGCGGATCCTGGAAGGCCTCCTTGGTCACCATGCGAATGGGACCGCGTCCGGCGGCAACCTCCTTCAGGAAAGCGTGGTTGCGCAGGCAGGTCGGCACCGGGTGACGGTCGATGTAGTCACCCACCAGGGCCTTGGTGTCGTCGTACCACCTCTTCTCGTACTCCTCGCCATAGCCGTTCTGCGTGTACGTTTTCAGATGGAGAAAGTAGGCGCCCACGGGACCGTAGCCGTCCTTGAAGCGGGTGAGGACGATGCGGTTCTCCATCTGCGTCATCTTGGCGCCGACCTGGATCGGCAGGGCGTACGCGGACGCGCTGCTCCAGGGCGCGTACCAGGTCCGCCCCATCCCCTCGCCCACTGCGCGAGGCTTGAAGATGTGCGACGCGCCACCGGCACCGACGATCACGGCCTTCGCGCGGAACACGTAGTACTCACCCGTACGCACGTTGAAGCCGACGGCGCCGCCGACCCGGTTGGCCTGGCTCTTGTCCATCAACAGGTGCGTGACCATGATCCGGTTGTAGACCGCGGTCGCGGCCTTGCGCGCCGCCTCGGCGACAATCGGCTTGTAGCTCTCGCCGTGGATCATGATCTGCCACTTGCCTTCGCGCTGGTACCGTCCGGTCGCGGGGTCCTTCATCATCGGCAGGCCCCATTCCTCGAACTTGTGCACCGTGCCGTCCACGTGCCGCGCGATGTCGTAGCCAAGGTCCTCGCGCACCAGGCCCATCAGGTCATTGCGAGCGTAGCGGACATGGTCCTCGGGCTGGTTCTCGCCCCATTGCATGCCCATGTAGCAGTTGATGGCGTACAGTCCCTGCGCGACGGCGCCGCTGCGCTCGATGTTCGCCTTCTCCACGCACACGATCTTCAGGTCGCGGCCCCAGTGCCGGGCCTCGTAGGTGGCTCCGCAGCCGGCCATGCCGCCGCCGATGACGAGAATGTCCGCATCGACGAATACCGTCTTCCTGCCTCCGAAGAGACTCATCACACGACTCCCTGCTTGAGTTGGTCCTTGCGCAGCGCCGGCAGGCCACCCTTGACGTTGAGCGATTGCGGCTCGTGGGCGAGTTCCTGGCTGGCGAAATCCGCGGAGGTGGGCGCCGCGTAATCGGCCGGCCCCTTGATCGATCCCCAGGGCGTCGTCCGGATGGGGGACACGAAGTTCTTCTCGCGGCCATCGCGGAACTTGAGCTTCCACGAGATGGTCGCCTTGGCCTCTTCCCGAAGTACCCGGACGCTGTGTCCCAGGGGGGCGAAGTCGGCATAGCCGCGGACATCGATCGCGTGCTGCGGACAGGCCTTCACGCAGGAGTAGCACTCCCAGCACATGTTCGGCTCGATGTTGTAGGCGCGCCGATAGGTCTTGTCGATGTGCATGATGTCGGACGGGCAGATGTCGACGCAATGTCCGCAGCCGTCGCACCGGGTCATGTAAACGAATGTCGGCATGGCTTCTCGTCTTCTCTCTAGTAGTGCCGGGGCAGTTCGCGCGCGCTGCCGAACGTCTCGGGCTTGTCGGCGGGCCCGGGCAGGTTGCTCCTGGAGCCGTTCGCGCTGGAAACGCGCTTTTCGAAGGCCGCGGCGGGCTTGAAGAACATGTGGGCGAACTTGGACCACGGCACGGATCCGAACAGCACCGTCGTGGCGAGGATGTACAGGCCGAAGAACACGCTCGCCCCGGACCCGCCGCTCGCCTGCAGGAAGGCCCAGATCAGGGCCAGCGTGACGCTGGCGAGCAGCGAGAGGATGAACAGATCCGCGCGCATGATGCGGAAGGGCGTGCCACCCTCGGCGGCGACATCCACCCGGATGAAGAACCAGAACCAGTAACCGCCGAGCAGGACCATCAGGCCGCCGAGCCACCAGAGCTGGGGCAGGATGGCGGGCGTCTGGGTCGCGGGTGTCGGGTAGGCGAACACCATGACGGCCGTGGTGACGACGTAGATCACGAACCCGTACATGGTCAGCAGGTGGGCGAGCCGCCGGCGAGGGTTGCAGAATTCCCCGGAGGTCATGACGTCGACGACGCCGGTCTGGATGGCGATCGAAATCAGCTCGCCGCCACCAAGTTGCCGCGTCTTACCTTTCGATTTCCGCCAGTTCTCGAAAAAATACCTGGCGCTGCCCTTGTGCACGACGTCGAACAGCGTACCTGCCAGGACCAGCACGATCATGACGACCACATAGGTCTGCATGACGGCAGGCGACAGGGATGCCGAAAGCGCGGCAAACGGATTGCTGGTGAACATCATGCCCCCCTTGTTACTGCACTGATTCTAAACGCGCACGGCGCGACGCACACAAACGAGATTATGCAGTCACGGAAAATACCCGGTACGGCATTGGGAACAACATCCCCGAGGCGGGCGCTGGAAAATCTGCATTGCTTTCGACCGCCACGACCGTCGCGAGCTGCTCGCCGCGGTCGTCTCCGAGGCGAATGCGCTCGGCCTTCGGTCGGTACTGCACTGCAGAATCCCGGTGGCGCCCTCCACACTGCACGCGATCGTCGGATTTCGAGTTGCCGATCCGTCGGCGGATCGGCAACTCGGATCGGCAATTCAATCGCACGCCCCTGACTGTGTTCGGGCCGGCGGTGCGGACCAAGCGTCGATTGCGCGCGGCAATGAACTGCCGCTCAAAATGATAACACCTCCACAGCGGTGCGCGTGTGCCTCGTTGATCTCATTCCCCGGATGGGCCAGTCACCGGCGTCGGTCGAATTTCGAAGTCCAGCGCAGCGAGATCCGCCATGATCCACGTGGCCGGTGCGCCGAGCCCCGCGACCGTTCCGGGATTGACGAGCCAGGTTCGTCCGCCCCGAACATTGATCTGCTGCGACACGCCCGCGTCGTGCGAATGTCCGCAGCAGACCACGTCGTAGTCGCCGGTGCAGGCAAGCCCCCGCGCATAGTGCGGATAGTGCGTTGCGATCACCCGCCTTCCGGCGAGCACGAGCTCGGCGTCCGCACCGTGGTAGGTGACGAGGCCGCCCGACGCGGTCGAGAGTCTGAACAGCGCAGGCGCGTCGCCCAGGTTGTTGCCATGGACAAGGTGCACGGGCAACCCCAACGCGACCAGCGGCAGCAGCGTGTTCATCCCGATCAGGTCGCCGCAGTGGATAACGGCAGCGGCGCCCGCGGCCTTCGCTTCGGTCACCGCGGCGGCGAGCATCGGCGCGCGGTCGTGACTGTCGGAGACGATACAGATCTTCACGGCGAACTCGCGTCGGATGCCCGGTCAGGGCGCCGATCCCGGCGGTTCGCCGGGCGCGAAGCCGAACGCCTGGTCGAGCGGGAACTCGGTGTCGGCCGATTCGATGGGGATGGATTCGCCGTAGCGACGGACGAGCGCATCGGCGGCGGCCGCCTGCGCAGCTTCGCTGAAATCGGGAATTGTGGTGCCCACGGCGGAAGGCTCTCGAAACAACGCATCATCGCTCTCGACACGACGGTGCATTTTAACAGGCACCGGCGACACGGCGCCGCAAGCCGTTGCGCCCGGCGCGGCACGAAGCATTGACTTCCGGGCGCCGTGGGCGTTGCATGGCGATGCCCGCTCCCACGACGCGCCCGCGATCTCCATGTTTCTCGGTCACTTCGGCCTCGCGCTGGCCGCCAAGCGCGTCGCACCGCAAACGTCGCTCGGCACCGCCGTGCTCGCTGCCCAATGGGCCGACGGACTGTGGCCGGTCTTCGCTCTGCTGGGAATCGAGCGCGTCGAGATCGTCCCCGGCGTCACGGCGGTCACGCCGCTCGATTTCGTTTCGTATCCGTACTCGCATGGCCTCGTTGCCGATGCCGGATGGGCGGTACTCTTCGCGGCCGTCTACGGCGTCTTGCGCAGGGATTGGCGCGGCGCGCTCTGGCTGGCCGCGCTCGTGCTGTCGCACTGGATCCTCGACGTCATCGCCCACCGTCCCGACATGCCGACCTGGCCCGGCGGTCCGTTGCTCGGGCTGGGATTGTGGAACTCGGTTCCGGGCACCCTGCTCGTCGAGTTCGCCCTGTTCGGATCCGGGGCCTGGATCTACGCGTCGGCCACCCGGCCGCGCGACCGCCTCGGCATCGTCGTCTACTGGATCTTCGTCGTCACGCTGGCGCTGATCTATCTGGCGAGCGTGTTTGGCCCGCCGCCGCCGAGCGCGCGCGCAGTGGAAGTCACCGGCGTGGTCGCCTGGCTGTTCGTCGCCTGGGCGTACTGGATCGACCGGCATCGCGCTCCGGCCAGGGCCGTCTGACCGCCGCGGGACCACCTCCCCGAAAGTGTGAACCCGCCGGTTCCCGAGGCGAACCGGGCCGCGGTGCTGTCATCGGCCCGTCATCTGGCGCCGGCACAATTCGCTCCGATCCCGCCGCGGACCGTGCGCGACGGCCAACAACAGGAGATGCAGACAATGCTCAAGATCGCAAGAATCATGCTTGCCGCGACGGCCCTCGCCGCTGCAGTCGGCGCGAACGCCACCGACTTCACGGGGGCGGGCTCGACCTTCGCCTATCCGATCTTCGCCAAGTGGGCGGATACCTACAAGAAGGATGCCGGCGTCGGCATGAACTACCAGTCGATCGGCTCGGGCGGCGGCATCGCCCAGGTCAAGGCCAAGACCGTCGATTTCGGCGCGTCGGACATGCCCCTCACGGTCGCGGACCTCGACAAGGCCGGCCTGATGCAGTTTCCCGCAATCATGGGCGGGGTCGTGCCCGTCGTGAATCTCGAAGGCGTGAAGCCAGGGGAGATGAAGCTGACCGGCCCGGTCCTGGCCGACATCTATCTCGGCAAGATCAAATCGTGGAATGACCCGGCGATCGCCAAGCTCAACCCCGGGCTCAAGCTCGCCGCCGAGCCGATCACCGTCGTTCGCCGCTCGGACGGTTCGGGCACGACATTCATCTGGACGAACTACCTTTCCAAGGTCAGCCCCGAGTGGAAGGACAAGGTCGGGTCGAGCACGGCGGTGGCCTGGCCGGAAGGCGTCGGCGGCAAGGGCAATGAAGGCGTCGCGGCCTACACCCAGCGGATCAAGGGCTCGATCGGCTACGTCGAGTACGCGTACGCGAAGAAGAATGCGATGACCTACGCGCTGGTGGCCAACAAGGAAGGCGACTACGTCCAGCCGAACATCGCGTCGTTCCAGGCCGCGGCCGCCTACGCCGACTGGAAGTCCGCGCCGGGGTTCTACGTGATCATCACCGACCAGCCCGGCAAGACGACGTGGCCGATCGCCGGCGCGACGTTCGTGCTGCTGCAGAAGACGCAGGACAAGCCGGCCAACGCAACCCAGGTGATGAAGTTCTTCGACTGGTCGTTCAATCACGGCCAGAAGGCGGCCGAGGACCTCGATTACGTGCCGCTGCCGCCCAATGTCGTCAAGATGATCGCCAGCGCATGGCACGCCGACGTCAAGGACCCGTCGGGCAAGGCGATCTGGAACTGACGTCCGCAATCCGGCGTCGCTGCAACGCCCCTCCAATCCCGTCCCGCGCCCCGGTGGCGCCGGACGGGATTGTCTCGCCCGGTCCCGAAGGAACGCTATGATGTCGGCCTCCGAGGCCCAGGTACCGTCGATGCCGATGAACGATGCGATGACGCGGCACGCCGAGCCGGCGGCGGCGATGCGAGCATCTCCCCCGCGCTGGCAGGATCCGCTGTTCGAGCACACGACGCGCTTCTTTGCCGTCCTGGTTCTCGCGCTCCTCGCATGCATCATCCTTGCGCTCTCCTGGGCGGCCGCCCCGGCGCTGCAGAAGTTCGGGCTCGCGTTCTTCGTCACCGACGTCTGGAATCCGGTGACGCTCCAGTTCGGCGCGCTCGCGCCGATCTACGGCACGCTGGTCACATCCGCGATCGCACTGGTCATCGGCGTTCCGGTGAGCTTCGGCATAGCGCTGTTCCTCACCGAGATGTGCCCCGCCGTGCTGAAGCGTCCGCTCGGCACCGCGGTCGAGCTGCTGGCGGCGATTCCGTCGGTCATCTACGGCATGTGGGGACTGTTCGTGTTCGCGCCGTTCTTCGCCGATCACGTGCAGCCGCTGCTCACCGACACGCTCGGCAGGGTCTGGCTGGTCGGGGCGCTGTTCCAGGGCGCGCCAACCGGGATCGGCATGCTGGCCGCAGGCGTGATCCTGTCGGTGATGGTCATTCCGTTCATCGCGTCGGTGATGCGCGACGTGTTCGAGGTCGTTCCGCCGGTGCTGAAGGAGTCGGCGTATGGCCTGGGCTGCACGACCTGGGAGGTCGTGCGCAACATCGTGCTGCCGTACACCCGGGTCGGCGTCATCGGCGGCGTCATGCTGGGCCTGGGGCGGGCGCTGGGCGAGACGATGGCGGTGACCTTCGTCATCGGCAATGCCTACCGGATCCGGGCGTCGCTCTACGAGCCGGGGAACTCGATTGCCTCGGCGCTGGCGAACGAATTCAACGAGGCCTCCGATCCGGTGCACCGCGCATCGCTGATCGCGCTCGGACTCGTGCTGTTCGTGCTGACGCTGGTCGTGCTGGCGGCGTCGCGCTGGCTGATCGCGCGGCTGGCGCGCGGCGAGGGAACGAAGACATGAGCGGCGGCGGATCGGCGATCTATCGCAGGCGCTTGTGGGTCAATCGCATCAACCTCGCCATGTCGCTCGCGACGATGGCGATCGGCATGCTGTTCCTGTTGTGGATCCTCGCCGTGCTGTTCCGGAACGGCATCAGCGCCATCTCGCCGAAGCTGTTCGCGCAGATGACGCCGCCGCCGGGATCGGCCGGTGGGCTGCTGAACGCGATCTACGGCAGCGTGCTGATAGTCGCGACCGCGACGCTGATCAGCACGCCGATCGGGATCCTCGCCGGCATCTACCTTGCCGAATACGGGCGCAACAGCGTACTGGCCGAGACGACGCGATTCATCAACGACATCCTGCTGTCGGCGCCGTCGATCATCCTGGGCCTGTTCGTCTACACGGTCTACGTGCTGTACGTCGGCCATTTCTCGGGATGGGCGGGCTCGATGGCGCTGGCGCTGATCGCGATTCCCGTCGTCGTGCGCACGACGGAGAATATGCTGCGGCTCGTGCCTTCCAGCCTGCGCGAGGCCGCCGTGGCGCTGGGTGCGCCGATGTGGAAGGTGATCCTGATGGTCACGCTGAAGGCCGTACGCGGCGGAGTGATCACCGGGGTGCTGCTGGCGGTTGCGCGGATCTCGGGTGAGACCGCGCCGTTGCTGTTCACCGCACTCAACAACCAGTTCTGGAGCACCGACATGAACGGCCCGATGGCGAACCTGCCTGTCGTGATCTTCCAGTTCGCGATGAGCCCCTTCGAGGACTGGAAGGCCCTGGCGTGGGCGGCGGCGCTGCTGATCACGCTGTCGGTGCTGATCCTGAACATCCTGGCACGGACGGTGTTCCGCCAGTCCTCGGTACGCTGACACCGCGACACGAAGCCGCCATGAACCTCCAGATCGCAATGCCCTCCGCAGCCGCGGTCGCCGACCGGGCTGCCGCCGATGCAAAGGCGGAAGCGCAGCCCAAGATGTCGATCCGCAACCTGGACTTCTTCTACGGCGGGTTCCAGGCCCTGAAACGAGTCGGGTTCGACATCGCCGAGCGCGACGTGACGGCCTTCATCGGCCCCTCCGGCTGCGGCAAGTCGACGCTGCTGCGAACGCTCAACCGGATGTATTCGCTCTACCCGAACCAGCGCGCGACCGGCGAGATCCTGTTCAACGGCAGGAACCTGCTCGATCCCGGGACCGACCTCAACCTGCTGCGCGCCAAGGTCGGGATGGTGTTCCAGAAGCCGACACCGTTCCCGATGTCGATCTACGACAACATCGCGTTCGGCGTGCGGCTCTACGAGCAGCTCTCGCAGCGCGACATGGACGAGCGCGTCGAATGGGCGCTCACCAAGGCGGCTATGTGGGACGAGGCCAAGGACAAGCTGAAGCAGAGCGGCATGGCGCTCTCCGGGGGGCAACAGCAGCGCCTGTGCATCGCGCGCGCCGTCTCCGTGAAGCCCGAGGTGTTGCTGCTCGACGAGCCGACCTCGGCCCTCGATCCGATCTCCACGGCCAAGATCGAGGAGCTCATCTCCGAGCTCAAGGCCGATTACACGATCGCGATCGTCACCCACAACATGCAGCAGGCGGCCCGGGTGTCGGACCGCACTGCCTACATGTACCTTGGGGAGGTGATCGAGTTCGGCGAGACCGACCAGATCTTCCTGCGGCCCGCGCGCAAGGAGACCGAGGACTACATCACCGGGCGCTTCGGCTGAGGCTGACCGGCGCAGGGCCCCGAGGGGCCCGGAATGGAGCGAGCACATGAGTGACCACACCAACAAGCAGTTCGACGCCGAAATGGAGTCGATCCGGTCGGGCGTCCTGTCGATGGGGGGCGTCGTCGAGCAGCAGCTGACTCGGGCGATCGCGGCGCTGGAGAAGGAGGACGACGCCCAGCTGATCGACGCGGTCGGCGAGAACGAGGCGGCGATCAACCACCAGCAGATCATGATCGACCAGCAGTGCGCCCAGATCATAGCGAAGCGCCAGCCGGCCGCGGTCGACCTGCGGATGATCCTGACCGTCAGCAAGATCGTCAACGACCTCGAGCGCATCGGCGACGAGGTCAAGAAGATCGCGTACAAGGCCCGGGAGACCTACGGCAACGCGCGGCTCGCGCGGGTGCGCTACTACGATGCGACGCAGGCACTCGGAATCGCGATGTCGATGCTGAGGCTCGCGCTCGACGCATTCGCGCGGCTCGACGTGGCCGCCGCCGCCGAGGTCATCGATCGCGACACGGCGGTCGACGCGGCGTTCGCGTCGATCCTGCGCCAGCTCGTCAGCTACATGATGGAGGATCCGCGGACGATCACGCCGGCCCTGGAGATCGTCTTCATCGCCAAGTCGATCGAGCGCATCGGCAACCACGCGAAGAACATCGCCGAGGCCGTCGTGCAGGTCGTGAAAGGCAAGGACGTGAGGCACGCGTCGGCGCAGGAGATCCGCGCGGAGATCGGCCAGCCATGATGCCGACCATCCTCGTCGTCGAGGACGAGCCGGCCATCGTGGAGTTGCTGAAGGTCAACCTGGCCGACGCCGGTTATGGCGTTACGACGGCGGCCGACGCCGAGGCCGCGCAGGCGGCATTGAAGGAGGCGCTGCCCGACCTCGTGCTCCTCGACTGGATGCTGCCGGGACAATCGGGGCTCGCGCTGGCGAAGGAGCTGCGCAGCAATCCCCGCACCCGCGAGCTGCCGATCATCATGGTCACCGCGCGTTCGGACGAATCCGACCGGGTCGCGGGCCTCGAGGCCTGGGTCGACGATTACGTGACCAAGCCGTTCAGCCCGCGCGAGCTCAAGGCGCGGATCAAGTCGGTGCTGCGCAGGCGGGCCCCCGAGGCGGCGCAGGAGCCTCTCGAGTCCGGCACGCTCAGGCTCGATCCCGCGACCCAGCGCGTCACCGTCGCAGGCCGCCCGGTGCCGCTGGGACCGACCGAATTCAGGCTACTGCGCTTCATGCTCGCGCGCCCCGAGCGCGTGCACAGCCGCGCGCAGCTGCTCGACATGGTGTGGGGCGACCACGTCTACATCGAGGAGCGGACCGTCGATGTCCACATCCGGAGGCTGCGCGTGGCGCTCGGGCCTTTCGGCGCCGACAAGCTGATCGAGACCGTGCGTGGCAGCGGCTACCGGCTCGCCGCCCCACGATGAACGCGGCGGTGCGCGCGTGAGCTTGAAGGGCCGTCCCGAGGGCGAACACCGGAGTGCGCCGCACGAAGGCAGCCCGGTGCGCATCCTCGCGCGTCGATGAGATCGGTCGTCCGGCAGGGGCTGGCCGCGCCGGGCGTCGTCGCCGCGCTGACGCTGTTGACGCTGGCTTTCGCCGGCAGCGGTGCCGCGCTCGCGGTCCTTGCGGCCGGCGCCGCCACGATCGTCGGGTACCACCTCTGGCACCTCGACCAGCTGACCGAATGGGCGGCTGCCTCGCTGGATGCTCAGGTGCCGCACGGGTGGGGCGCCTGGGTCGGCGCCTTCGCCGCCCTCCATCGGCGGGTGCGCACCCGCGCAGCTCACGAGCGCGACCTCCGGCAGGTGATCGAGCGCTTCCAGCAGGTCGCCGCGGCGATGCCCGACGGCATCGTCGTCCTCGATGCGAGCAACCGCATCGCCTGGGCCAATCCGCGCGCACAGGCGCAGCTCGGCCTCGAGCTCGCGCAAGACCAGGGCCAGCCGATCATGAACCTCGTGAGGCAGCCCGACTTCCTTCGCTATCTGGAGACCGGCGATTACGGCGAGTCGATCGTCGTCGCGTCGAGCCGTGACGCCGGCCGCATGCTCGCGCTGCAGCTCGTGCCGTTCGCCGCCGACCAGAAGCTCCTGATGTCGCGCGACGTCACCGAGCTCGAGGCCGTCGCACGCATGCGGCGCGACTTCATCGCCAACGTGTCGCACGAGCTGAAGACCCCGCTCACTGTCATCAGCGGATTCATCGAGACGCTGCAGGATCTGGACCTCGACGAGGGCCAGCGGACGCGCTTCCTGCAGCTGATGCAGGAACAGGCGCGCAACATGCAGCGGCTGGTCGCGGACCTGCTGACTCTGTCGGCGCTGGAGAGCGAGCACAATCCGCTCGTCGAGGAACGGTTCGCGGTCGCTCCGCTGCTCCTGGAGCTCTCGGCGGACGCGAAAGCGCTGTCGCGCGGACAGCACGAGGTGGCGCTCGACATCGGCGAGGCAGCGACGGTCCACGGCAGCCGCGACGAGCTCGCGAGCGCGTTCGGCAACCTGGTGAGCAATGCGATCCGCTACACGCCCCCCGCCGGGACGATCACGCTCGGATGGCGCGTCGAAGCCGACGGCAGCGGCGTGTTCGAGGTCCGCGACACCGGGATCGGCATCGCGCCCGAATACCTGCCGCGGCTCACCGAGCGCTTCTACCGGGTCGACCGCAGCCGCTCGCGCGCCACCGGCGGGACCGGGCTGGGGCTCGCGATCGTCAAGCACGTCGTGTTGCGGCACCAGGCACGACTCGAGATCGGCAGCGAGCGCGGCAAGGGGAGCGTCTTCGCGATCCGCCTGCCTGCACGGCGCGTCGAGCGCGCGCCGGATACCGCAGAGCACTCCCCGGGCACGGGCGACCGGGACAGCGCGAAGCGCGCGCCCGGCGAGGACCCGTCTACCAGTAGCGAAGCGCAGCCCGGAACAGCGCCTTGATCTCGTCGCGCCCGATATCCACCGGCGCATTCTTGATCACGCGGTATTGCGGCTCCGCGCCAGTCGCGAGCGCGTCGAGCTGATCCTCGCCCAGGCCGAGCGCGGTCAGGCCGTTGGGCATGCCTGCCGCTCTCATCAGCTCGATCACGCGGCCGGCGAGCACCTCGCCGGCATCGGCGTCGGTCGCGCCGCGCGTGTCCGCGCCCAGCGCGCAGGCGCAGCGCAGATGACGCTCGGGATGCGCGGGTGCCGTGTGCCGCCAGACCGACGGATTGTTGAGCACGACCGCCATGCCGTGCGGGATCAGCGACTTGCCTTCGGGGTACCCCGCGACGTGCCAGTCCCTGACCAGTCCCGAAACCGCATACGACAAACCGTGCGGCAGGTGGCAGCCGGCAGCGTTGAACGCGATGCCCGCGAGCATCGCCGCGTACATCATCTCGCTGCGCGCCTCGGCGTCGGAGGCGTCGCGCACCGCGCGCACCAGGTACTTTCCGACGCTGTCCAGCGCCTGCACCGCCAGCGCATCCGAAAAGGGATTGGCGCCCTGCGACACCGGGCGCAGGATGCCTTGCGCCTTGTTGAGGCGGCGCGGATAGAGGCGCGCGGTGATCGACTCCAGCGCGTGGCTCATGCAGTCGAAGCCAGTGGCCGCGACGACGTTGGCTGGCAGCGAGCGGGTGACGTCGGGATCGACCAGAGCGACCGTCGGGATCAGCCGCCGCGAGATGATGCCGGTCTTCGCGTTGATCGAAGACAGCGTGAAGATCGCGATGCCGGTGGTCTCCGATCCGGTGCCCGAGGTGGTCGGGCAGGCGATGTGCGGCTTCACCGGTCCCGGCACGCGCGCGCCCGCGCCGATCGGCGCGTTGACGTAGGTCATGAACGCGGCCGGGTACGTCGCGTAGAGGTTCGCCGACTTGCAGGTATCCATCACCGAGCCGCCGCCGACCGACACGTAGCCGTCGACGTTGGCATCGCGGGCGAAGCGTGCCGCCTCCTGCAGCGAACGGTCGTTGGGCTCGATCTCGACCTGGTCGTAGACGACGGCGTCGACCTTGGCCGCCGCGAGGGATGCCTTCACTTTCGCGACGTGCTCGCCGGCGGCGAGGCTGCGGTCGGTGAACAGCGCGACGCGCGTGAGGCCGAGCTCGGCCGCGTTGTCGCCGGCCTCGGCGAGCACGCCCGGACCGAAACTGAACGTCGGCATCCCGATCGTGAAACCGCGATCGCTGCCCTCGAGTGCCGCGAAATCAGCGTGACAACAGCCCATGGTCCGGCTCCTTCGATGCGAATGTCGTTGGGTGTGGGGCGGGCGCGGCGGGCAACGTCCCCGGCAGCGGCCGATCGGGCCCGACGCGCTTCAATCGGGCGCCGCGCCGAGGATCATGTCAGCGGCCCGTTCGGCGATCATCACGACCGGCACATTGGTGTTGCCCGAGACGAGCGTGGGCATGATGCCGCAGTCGACGACGCGCAGGCCGGCGACCCGATGCACGCGCAACTCGCGATCCACGACGGCCATCGGATCGCTCGCCGGACCCATTTTCGTCGTGCCGCTGGGATGGAAGATCGTGCCGCCGGTGTTCTTCGCGAATTCGAGGAGGTCGTCGTCGGTCAGGGCCGTGGGTCCCGGACGGTATTCGCCCGCGACGAGCGGGCGCATCGCGTCGGTTGCGGCGAGGCTGCGCGCGAGCCTCATCCCCGCGACGATGGCCGCGCGGTCCTCCGGCGTCGACAGGTAGTTCGCCTGCATCGCCGGCGGCTCGAGCGGATCTGTCGAGCGGATGCGCACGGTCCCGCGCGAGGAGGGGCGCAGCTGGCACACCGACATCGTGAAGCCCGAAAACGCATGCACCGGCGAGCCCGCCATGTCGGAGGACAGCGTCGCGAAGTGGAACTGGACGTCCGGGCGCTTCGCACCGGGCATCGCGCGGGCGAATATCCCGCCCTGGTTGATGCCCACGGCCATCGGCCCGCTGCGAGTCAGCGCGTATTGCATTCCCATCCAGAGCTTCCCGTACCAGCTTCGCAGCGTGTCGTTGGTCGTGATCGGTCGCGTGCAGCGGAAGATCACGCGCGCCTGCAGGTGATCCTGCAGGTTCTCGCCGACGCCTTCGAGCGCCTGCAGAACCCGGATCCCCTGAGCCTGCAGGAGGGCGGCGGGGCCGACCCCCGACAGTTGGAGCAGCTGCGGGGATTGCAGTGCCCCGGCGGCGAGAATCACCTCGCGACGTGCCGAGGCGCGGCGCTCGGTGCCGTCCTGGCGGTAGCGGACGCCGCTCGCGCGGATGCCCTCGAACAGCACCCCGGTCGCGTGCGCGCCGGTCTCGACGCGCAGGTTCGGGCGGCCGCGTGCCGGTCCGAGGTAGGCGACGGCCGTCGAGCAGCGCCGGCCGGCGCGCGTCGTCAGCTGGTAATAGCCGGCGCCTTCCTGGCGGGCGCCGTTGAAGTCGTCGTTCCGCGGGATTCCGAGCTCGCCGGCACCCGCGATCATCGCCTCGACCAGCGGGTGGGGCGAGCCGATGTCGGAGGACCACAGCGGGCCCTCGGCACCGTGGTATTCGCTCTCGCCGCGAACGTTGTGCTCCAGCCTGCGGAACCACGGCAGCACGTCGGCCCAGGCCCACCCGGGGTTTCCCTGTGCCGCCCAGTCGTCGTAGTCCTCGCGCTGCCCGCGGATCGAGATCAGCCCGTTGATCGCCGAGCTGCCGCCCAGCGTGCGCCCGCGCGGCCAGTACACCTTGCGGCCGTTCATCCCGGGGTCGGGCTCGGTGTAGAAACCCCAGTTCAGCACCGGGTGGAACATCGTCTTGGCGTAGCCGATCGGGATATGGATCCACGGGTACGAGTCGGGCGGGCCCGCTTCCAGCAGCAGGATCGAGTGGCGCCCGCCGGCGGACAGGCGGTTCGCGAGCACGCAGCCCGCCGAGCCGGCCCCGACGATGATGTAGTCGAAAATCGATTCCGATCGGGACATTGGGGTGGCAGGAGGCACGCGGTCGAATCCGCGCGGGGTTGTGATCCAAGCGATTGATTGTAGAGGACTTGACGCGGCGCTCCCCGGCCCGCGCGCGCGGCGGCACGCGGTTTGACCGGCTGGTGCGGTAACTGCTAGAATCGCATGTTTCGACGGAGGGGTTCCCGAGCGGTCAAAGGGAGCAGACTGTAAATCTGCCGGCTCTGCCTTCGAAGGTTCGAATCCTTCCCCCTCCACCACCCGGGTATCAGGGATCAGAGGACAGGAATCAGACGTGGCAGCGATACCGGTGGCGGCGCATCCGGCGCCGGTTCGTGTTGCCTGTTGCCTGACCTCTGTTGCCTGACGCGCGGGTGTAGCTCAATGGTAGAGCAGAAGCCTTCCAAGCTTACGACGAGGGTTCGATTCCCTTCACCCGCTCCAGAACAGCTGCAGACGACAGGATTTTGCACGGCACGGATCAGAGCGCCCATGTAGCTCAGTGGTAGAGCACTCCCTTGGTAAGGGAGAGGTCGCGCGTTCAATCCGCGCCATGGGCACCAGGAACTCGCTGACACGAATCGACCAGACGGCCGCCGCGGCCGACAGCAACCCCCAACCTTCAACCCGCCGCAAGGCGAAAGCCGAACCGCTAGGAGTCGAACAACATGGCCAAGGGCAAATTCGAGCGTACGAAGCCGCACGTGAACGTGGGGACGATTGGGCACGTGGATCACGGGAAGACGACGCTGACGGCGGCGATCACGTCGGTGCTGTCGAAGAAGTACGGTGGGGAGGCGAAGGCATACGACCAGATCGACAATGCGCCGGAGGAGAAGGCGCGGGGGATCACGATCAACACGGCGCACGTGGAGTACGAGACGGCGAACCGTCACTACGCGCACGTGGACTGTCCGGGGCACGCGGACTACGTGAAGAACATGATCACGGGTGCGGCGCAGATGGATGGGGCGATTCTGGTGGTGAGTGCGGCGGACGGTCCGATGCCGCAGACGCGGGAGCACATTCTGCTGGCGCGGCAGGTTGGGGTGCCGTACATCGTGGTCTACCTGAACAAGGCGGACATGGTGGACGACAAGGAGTTGCTGGAGCTGGTGGAGATGGAGGTGCGGGAGCTGTTGTCGAAGTACCAGTTTCCGGGGGACACGACGCCGATCGTGATTGGGTCGGCGAAGCTGGCGCTGGAAGGGGACAAGGGGGAGTTGGGGGAAGGTTCGATCATGAAGCTGGCGGAGGCGCTGGATACGTATATTCCGCAGCCGAAGCGGCTGATCGACGGTGCGTTTTTGATGCCGGTGGAGGACGTGTTCTCGATTTCGGGTCGGGGGACGGTGGTGACGGGTCGGGTGGAGCGGGGGGTGGTGAAGGTGGGGGAGGAGTTGGAGATTGTGGGGTTGAAGGCGACGCTGAAGACGGTGTGCACGGGGGTGGAGATGTTCCGGAAGCTCTTGGATCAGGGGCAGGCCGGGGACAACATCGGGGTGCTGCTGCGGGGGACGAAGCGGGAGGAGGTGGAGCGTGGTCAGGTGCTGGCGAAGCCGGGGTCGATCACGCCGCACACGAAGTTCAGTTGCGAGGTGTATGTGCTGTCGAAGGAGGAGGGAGGTCGGCACACGCCGTTCTTCAACGGGTATCGGCCGCAGTTTTATTTCCGGACGACGGACGTGACGGGGAGCTGCGTGCTGCCGGGGGGGACGGAGATGGTGATGCCGGGGGACAACGTGGCGATGGAGGTGACGTTGATCGCGCCGATCGCGATGGAAGAGGGGTTGCGGTTCGCGATCCGGGAAGGCGGGCGCACGGTGGGTGCCGGCGTCGTCTCCAAGGTCATCGAGTAGTGCGAGGCGAGCGCGGAGCAGGGGTCCCGCCAAGGCGGGGATGCGACCGCGAGCGAGCACCCGTAGCGGATGCGGTGGCGGCAAGTTTGCGAAGAGTTCAGGCCAGTAGCTCAATTGGCAGAGCGGCGGTCTCCAAAACCGCAGGTTGGGGGTTCGATTCCCTCCTGGCCTGCCACTGAAGTTGGCAGAAGTTCGAGATGGATAAACTGAAAATCCTGCTGGCGATCGCCTGCGTCGTGTTGGGCATCTGGGGGTACTACTACTTCTCCCACATGGCGCTGGTGCTGCGTTTTCTGATGGTCGTCGGCGGGCTCGTTGCCGGAGGCTTTGTCGCGTGGACGTCCGCGCCGGGCAGGGAATTCTTCGCGTTCGCGCAGGAAGCCTGGCAGGAAGCCGGCCGCGTGGCCTGGCCGACGCGCAAGGAGACGGTCCAGACGACGGCGGTCGTGTTCGCGTTCGTCGTTGTCATGGCGCTGTTCCTGTTCGCCGTGGATTCGACGCTCGCTTGGCTGGTCAAGCTGCTGACGGGGCGGGTCGAATGATGGGCGAGAAGAGGTGGTACGTCGTGCACGCGTATTCGGGGTTCGAGAAGAGCGTCCAGCGCACGCTGGCCGAGCGGATCAAGCGCTCCGAGCTGCAGGAGCAGTTCGGCAAGATTCTCGTGCCCGTCGAGGAAGTGGTCGAGATGAAGAGCGGCCAGAAGGCGATATCGGAGCGCAAGTTCTTCCCCGGGTACGTGCTGGTCGAGATGGAGATGACCGACGATTCCTGGCACCTGGTCAAGAGCACGCCCAAGGTGACCGGATTCGTCGGCGGGACCGCAAACCGGCCGACACCGATTTCGCAGAAGGAGGTCGACGCGATCCTCCGGCAGGTGCAGGAAGGCGTCGAGAAGCCGCGGCCCAAGGTGCTGTTCGAGCTGGGCGAGGCGGTGCGGATCAAGGAAGGTCCGTTCACGGATTTCCATGGGAACGTCGAGGACGTGAACTACGAGAAGAGCAAGCTGCGGGTGTCGGTGACGATCTTCGGTCGCTCGACGCCGGTGGAGCTCGATTTCTCTCAGGTGGAAAAGGCATAGTTCGGTCCGCGCTGGAGCGTCGGCGGCGACGCTCAACGCGGACAGGCGTTCGCAATGCGCGAACGCATCGGGGCATCAAGGGCTTGTGGCCTGTGATCATTGAACGGGGAGGGCGATCGCGCCCGCTAGCACCCACAGGAGAAAGACATGGCAAAGAAAGTCGTCGGATACATCAAGCTGCAAGTGCCGGCGGGGAAGGCGAATCCCAGCCCCCCGATCGGCCCCGCGCTCGGCCAGCGCGGTCTGAACATCATGGAGTTCTGCAAGGCGTTCAACGCGCAGACGCAGGGCGTCGAGCCCGGCCTGCCGATACCGGTGATCATCACCGCGTACGCCGACAAGAGCTTCACGTTCGTCATGAAGACACCGCCGGCCACCGTGCTGATCAAGAAGGCGGCGAAGGTCGACAAGGGCAGCAGCAAGCCGCATACCGACAAGGTCGGGAAGCTGACCCGGGCCCAGGCTGAGGAGATCGCGAAGGTCAAGCAACCCGACCTGACCGCGGCGGACCTCGACGCCGCCATGCGCACGATCGCCGGCAGCGCACGCAGCATGGGCATCACCGTCGAAGGGGTGAAGTGATCATGGCCGAACAGAAAGCTCCCAACCTGTCCAAGCGCATGACGACGGTTCGCGGCAAGGTCGACCGCTCGAAAAGCTACCCGGTCGACGAAGCGCTGAAGCTCGTCAAGGAAACGGCGGTCGCCAAGTTCGACGAATCGGTCGACGTCGCGGTCAATCTCGGCGTCGACGCCAAGAAATCGGACCAGACGGTGCGCGGGTCGGTCGTGCTGCCGGCAGGAATCGGGAAGAAAGTCCGCGTCGCCGTGTTCGCGCAGGGCGACAAGGCGAAGGCCGCGCAGGATGCCGGCGCCGATGTCGTCGGCTTCGACGATCTGGCGGCGAAGATCAAGGAAGGCTTCATGGACTTCGACGTCGTGATCGCGTCGCCCGATGCGATGCGCGTCGTCGGCCAGCTCGGCCAGATCCTGGGTCCCCGCGGCCTGATGCCCAATCCCAAGGTCGGGACGGTCGCCGCCGACGTCGCCCAGGCGGTGACGAATGCGAAGGCCGGCCAGGTCCAGTACCGGACCGACAAGGCGGGCATTGTCCAGTGCACGATCGGCCGCGCGTCGTTCACGCCGGAGCAGCTGAAGACCAACCTGTCGGCGTTGATCGACGCGCTCAACAAGGCGCGGCCGCAAGGGGTCAAGGGGGTCTATCTGCGCAAGATCAGCGTCTCGAGCACGATGGGCGCGGGCGTGCGGATCGACACGACCGGATTCGGCAGCCAGGCGTCGCCAGGCAACTGACGGCGGGCGATGGCGCCGGCGGCGTGCCGGCGCTGGATGGAAGAATGCAGTCATGCAGTTTTGAGGGAACGCCGCGGTGGCGACATCGCGGCGGACCGTCAAAGACCGCTGGAGCGAAAGCTCAAAACGGGGCATCGGTGGATCGGTTTCGGGGTCGTGCTGTTCCCTGTTTCCTGACCTCCGATCCCGGATCCAGCGCAGATGGTGCCCTCGGACAGGATGTTCCTGGACGTGAGGTCACCGGCAGCACGCGGCATCGGGGTGGAGAACCCCGGCGTCGCGACACGGGCGGGGCAGGGGCGGGGCTTCGCAGCCCTTCCTGCCGCGCGTGAAATCAAGGGTGACTATGAGTCTCAATCTTGAGCAGAAGCAGGCGGTAGTCGCGGAAGTCGCAAAGGTGGTCGCCGACGCGCAGGCGATCGTCATGGCGGAGAACCGGGGATTGCCGGTCGCCGACATGACGAAGCTGCGGGCGAAGGCGCGTGCCTCGGGCGTGTATTTCAGGGTCGTCAAGAACACGCTGGTGCGCCGTGCAGTCGCCGACACGCCGTTCGCCCCGCTGGCCGACAGCATGGTCGGTCCGCTGGCGTACGGCATCGGCAGCGACCCGGTCGCGGTCGCGAAGGTCCTGAACGACTTCGCGAAAGGCAACGAGAAATTCGTGATCACCGGCGGTGCCATGCCGGGTCAGGTGATGTCCCCGAAGCAGATCGCCGCGCTTGCCGCGCTGCCGTCGCGCGAGGAATTGCTGGCCAGGCTGATGGGCACGATGCAGGCGCCGGTCGCGAAGCTCGTGCGCACGATGAACGAGGTGCCGGCGAAGTTCGTCCGCGCGCTCGCCGCCGTGCGCGACCAGAAGGCCGCGTAGCGGCCCTCACCGGACGACTTGAATTTTCTACCGCGAATACCCATCTAAACTCGTTACGATCAGGAGCACACATGTCCGCAGTCCAGACTGAAATCCTCGACAAGATCTCGTCGATGACGGTCCTCGAGCTCTCCGAGCTCATCAAGGCGATGGAAGACAAGTTCGGCGTTTCCGCCGCTGCCGCCGTCGCGGTCGCGGCGCCGGCCGCCGGTGGCGCACCGGCGGCGGCTGCCGAGGAGCAGACGGAATTCACCGTCGTCCTGGCCGCTTTCGGTGACAACAAGGTGAACGTCATCAAGGCGGTTCGCGAACTCACCGGCCTCGGTCTCAAGGAAGCGAAGGACCTGGTCGACGGCGCGCCCAAGCCCGTCAAGGAAGGTGTGAACAAGGCCGACGCGGAAGCGGCGAAGAAGAAGCTGGAAGAAGCCGGCGCAAAGGTCGAGGTCAAGTAAGCAAGGATCCTCAGCCCGACCCTCTCCCGCCCGCGGGAGAGGGGCCGAGCGAAAGCGAGGCGGGTGAGGGATGCTCCGGCGCAGACGCCGAAGCGAAGCGGTTCCGTTCCGGGTCCGTTTCGCTTCGCCTTCTGAATCGACTGCAGAAGCGAGGTTTGGTCGGACGTCGCCCGCAATGGTGACGTCGTCCGCCAGCGGCTGGTAGCGGCCAGCCACCAGGCCAGGGGCGCAATGCCCCCGGACAGTCGGGCGGCCCGGAGCGGGCGTTGCGCATGAGGCGTGACGCAACCGGCAACCGCTGACGGCATCTCGAGCAGCACCCATCGACCCAGAGATCGGACGACTCACGCCATGGCGACCACCACTACGCCCTATTCGTTTACCGAGAAGAAGCGCATCCGCAAGAGCTTTGCGAAGCGCGCAAGCGTCCTGCAGGTGCCTTTCCTGCTGGAAACCCAACTCGCGTCGTACCGCGCCTTCCTGCAGGCCGGCGCGCCGGCGACCGAGCGCAAGAACGAGGGCCTGCAGGCCGCGTTCACGTCGATCTTCCCGATCGCCAGCCACTCGGGCAACGCGCGGCTGGAGTTCGTCGGCTATTCGCTGCTGCCGCCTGCGTTCGACGTCGTCGAATGCCAGCAGCGCGGCCTCACCTACTGCTCGGCGCTGCGGGCGAAGGTGCGCCTGGTCATCATGGACCGCGAAGCGCCGAAGGACACGATCAAGGAGGTGAAGGAGCAGGAGGTCTACATGGGCGAGATGCCCCTGATGACCGACAACGGCTCGTTCATCATCAATGGCACCGAGCGCGTCATCGTGTCGCAGCTGCATCGCTCGCCGGGCGTTTTCTTCGAGCACGACCGCGGCAAGACGCACTCTTCGGGCAAGCTCCTGTTCTCGGCGCGCGTGATTCCCTACCGCGGCTCGTGGCTGGATTTCGAATTCGATCCGAAGGACTTCCTGTTCTTCCGCGTCGACCGTCGCCGCAAGATGCCGGTGACCACGTTGCTGAAGGCGATCGGGCTCACCAACGAGGACATCCTGCGCGAGTTCTTCGTCTTCGACACGTTCCACCTGTCGACCAAGGGCGCCGAGCTCGAGTTCGTTCCCGAGCGGCTGCGCGGCGAGATGGCGCGCTTCGACGTCGTCGGCAAGGATGGCAAGGTCATCGTCCAGAAGGACAAGCGGATCACCGCGCGCCACCTGCGCGACCTGACCGAAGGCGGCACCAAGCGCATCGCGGTTCCGACCGACTACGTGGTCGGTCGCTCGCTGGCGACGAACGTCGTCGACAAGTCGACCGGCGAGATGCTCGCCAAGGCCAACGACGAGATCACCGACGAGCTGCTCGCCAAGCTTTCCGCGGCGGGCATCGGCGAGATCAGGACGATCTACACGAACGACCTCGACATGGGGCCGTTCATCTCGCAGACGCTGCGCACCGACGACACGCCCGACCAGTACGCCGCCAAGGTCGCGATCTACCGGATGATGCGACCCGGCGAGCCGCCGACCGAGGACGCCGTCGAGGCGCTGTTCCACGGGCTGTTCTTCGCCGAGGAGCGCTACGACCTGTCGGCCGTCGGCCGCATGAAGTTCAACCGCCGTGTCGGCCGCGAGGAGCTGAAAGGCACCGGCACGCTGACCAACGACGACATCATCGCCGTCATCAAGATCCTGGTCGAGTTGCGCAACGGCCGCGGGGAAGTCGACGACATCGACCACCTGGGCAATCGGCGCGTGCGCTCGGTCGGCGAGCTCGCCGAGAACCAGTTCCGGTCGGGGCTGGTGCGGGTCGAACGCGCGGTGCGCGAGCGTCTCGGCCAGGCCGAGAGCGAGAACCTGCTGCCGCACGACCTGATCAACGCCAAGCCGATCTCGGCAGCGATCAAGGAGTTCTTCGGCAGCTCGCAGCTTTCGCAGTTCATGGACCAGACGAACCCGCTGTCCGAGATCACCCACAAGCGCCGCGTGTCGGCCCTGGGTCCGGGCGGCCTGACCCGCGAGCGCGCAGGCTTCGAGGTGCGCGACGTGCACCCGACCCACTATGGCCGCGTGTGCCCGATCGAGACGCCGGAAGGGCCGAACATCGGCCTCATCAACTCGCTCGCCCTGTACGCGCGCACCAACGAATACGGCTTCCTCGAGACGCCGTACCGCAAGGTCGTCGACGGCAAGGTGACCGACGACATCCATTACCTGTCGGCGATCGAGGAGGGCCAGTACGTGATCGCCCAGGCGAACGCCAAGGTCGACGGCAAGGGCCGGCTCGCCGACGAGCTCGTCTCCTCGCGCAACCGCAACGAGTTCATGCTGTCGATGCCCGACAAGATCCAGTACATGGACGTCGCGCCGGCGCAGATCGTGTCGGTGGCCGCGTCGCTGATCCCGTTCCTCGAGCACGACGACGCGAACCGCGCGCTGATGGGATCCAACATGCAGCGCCAGGCGGTGCCCTGCCTGCGGCCCGAGAAGCCGGTGGTCGGCACCGGCGTCGAGCGCACGGCAGCCGTCGACAGCGGCACGGCCGTGATGGCGCGCCGTGGCGGGAAGGTCGACTACGTCGACGCGAGCCGGATCGTCGTGCGCGTCAACGACGCGGAGACGGCGGCGGGCGAGGTCGGCGTCGACATCTACAACCTGACCAAGTACAAGCGCAGCAACCAGAACACCAACATCAACCAGCGTCCGCTGGTTCGCGTCGGCGACGTCATCGCCCGCGGCGAC
>DAHUXO010000086.1 GCA_027307095.1 Betaproteobacteria bacterium
GGATTCTCGAGATCGCGGACATCCACGTCGTAAGCAAATGCGACAGGCCGGATGCGAACCGGACGATCGCCGACCTCAAGAACATGCTGGCGCTGGGCCTGAAATCCGGGACGGACCACGTTTTGAAATCCGGGACGGACCACGTTTTCACGGCCGCACTTGCTGGCGACAGTCCAGTGGCGAAAACGTGGTCCGTCCCGGATTTCGCCGAGAAAACGTGGTCCGTCCCGGATTTAGTGGTTCCGGATTTCCAGGCCGCCCCGAAGTCTTCGTGGCGGCCGCCGATCGTCGCGACGAGCTCTCCGCGCGACGAAGGGATTGCGGAGCTGCTCGCCGCGATCGATCGCCACCGCGGGGCGATGGAGGCAAACGGCGAGATCGACGCGCGGCGATCGCTGATCGCCGAGCGCCGGATGCTGGCGGCCGGTGAACAGATCCTGCGCGAGCAGTTCGCGCGGCATCGCGACGGGAAGATCGCAGCGCTGCTGCACGACGTGAAAGCACGCACGCTGTCGCCGCATTCGGCGGCGGAAGCCTTGTTGCGCGATTTGCATATCGGAGGTGAATCATGAACGATCCGCTCGCCGACGCGTCCGCCGGACCGGAGCCGCAGATACGCGACGCCCTCGCGAAGCAGGTCGACGCCTGGGAGGGCGACGAAGTCGCGAAATTCGTCGCGCGTGCTCCCGAGCGTGCCCCCGGGTTCGCGACGCTGGGTGGCTTTCCGGTCAAGCGCACCTACACGGCGCTCGACGTCGCCGACACGCCGCTCGCCGACATCGGACTCCCCGGCCAGTACCCATTCACGCGCGGGCCCTACCCGACGATGTACCGCGGCCGGCTGTGGACGATGCGCCAGATCGCCGGCTTCGGCACCGCCGAGGACACGAACCAGCGCTTCAAGTACCTGATCTCGCAGGGGCAGACCGGTCTGTCCACCGATTTCGACATGCCGACCCTGATGGGCTACGACAGCGACCATCCCATGAGCGAGGGCGAGGTCGGCCGCGAGGGCGTGGCCATCGACACGCTGGCCGACATGGAGCACCTGTTCGACGGCATCGACCTCACGAGGATCTCGGTGTCGATGACGATCAATCCGAGCGCCTGGATCCTGCTCGCGATGTACGTCGCGCTGGCGCAGAAGCGCGGGTACGACCTGAACCAGCTGTCGGGGACGATCCAGGCCGACATCCTGAAGGAGTACCAGGCGCAGAAGGAATGGGCGTTCCCGGTCGCGCCATCGGTGCGCATCGTGCGCGACTGCATCACCTACTGCGCCCGCAACATGAAGCGCTACAACCCGATCAACATCTCGGGCTACCACATCTCCGAGGCAGGCGGCTCGCCGCTGGACGAGGTGGCGTTCACGATGTGCAACCTGATCACCTACGTCGAGGAGGTGCGGAAGACCGGCATGCACGTCGACGAGTTCGCGCCGCGGCTCGCGTTCTTCTACGTCTGCCAGGCCGACTTCTTCGAGGAGATCGCCAAGTTCCGCGCCGTTCGCCGCGTCTACGCCAAGGTCATGCGCGAGCGTTTCGGGGCGCAAAACCCCGAGTCGATGCGGTTGCGCTTCCACTGCCAGACCGCCGCGGCGTCGCTGACCAAGCCGCAGTACCAGATCAATGTCGTGCGCACCGGATTGCAGGCGCTCGCCGCCGTGCTGGGCGGCGCGCAGAGCCTGCACACCAACGGCATGGACGAGGCGTTCGCGATCCCCACCGAGCAGGCGATGAAGATCGCGCTGCGCACGCAGCAGATCGTCGCCGACGAGAGCGGCGTGGCCAATGTCGTCGACCCGCTGGGGGGCTCGTACTTCGTCGAGAGCCTGACGACGCAGTACGAGCGCGCGATCTTCGACGTGGTCGAGGAGGTCGACCGCAATGGCGGGACGATCAGGCTGACGCAGGAGGGGTGGTTCCAGCGCCGGATCGCCGACTTCGCCTACGAGACCGCGCTGAAGAAGGCCGATGGCGAGAAGGCGGTGATCGGCGTCAACAAATACGTCGATCCCGAGGAGAAGTTCGACATCGAGCTCCATCCGTACGACACGTCGACGGCCGACCGGCAGATCGCGCGCCTCGCCCGTGTGCGGCGCGAGCGCGACAACACCAGGGTGAATGCGCTGCTCGAGCGCCTGGTCGAGGTCGCGAGGAACGAGAGCGAGAACATCATGCCGGTCACGATCGATCTCGTCGCCGCCGGCGCGACGATGGGCGACATCGTCGAGAAGCTCAAGATGCTGTGGGGAACCTATCGCGAGACGCCGGTGTTCTGAGCGGCGGCCCACGATGAGCGCGTCTTGCAGCGTAGCCGAATGGGTCGCGCGCTTCATCGCGGCGCGCGGGCCCGCGCGCGTGTTCGGGCTGCAGGGCGGCCACATCCAGCCGATCTGGGACGAGCTCGGGCGCGCGGGCGTGCCGATCGTCGACGTGCGCCACGAGGGGGCCGCCGTGCACATGGCGGCGGCGCACGCGCTGCTAGCGGGGGAGCCGGGCGTGGCTTTGGTCACCTCGGGCCCGGGCGTCACGAACTGCGTGACCTCGGTCGCCAATGCCGACCTCGAGCGCGCGCCGGTGCTGGTCATCGGCGGGTGCCCGCCTGCCCGCCAGGACCACATGGGCCCGCTGCAGGGAACCCCGCATGTCGACATCCTGCGCCCGGTCACGCGGCTCGCTCGCACGCTGCGCATTGCGGAGCACGTCGTCCGCGAGCTCGACGGCGCGCTCGCCTGCGCGCAGGGAGCGGCCGGTCTCCCGGGACCGGTGGACGTCGAGAGTCCCACCGACGTGCTGCGCACCAGGATCGCGGACGCGGCGGTGCTGCCCGAGCACCTGCTGCGTCGCCCGCCGGCGCGTTCGCTGCCCGATCCAGAAGCAATCGCATGCGCGGCAGACCTGCTGCGAGGCGCGCGGCGACCGCTGGTGATCAGCGGCCGCGGTGCCGCCGGAGCCGGGGCGGCGCTGGTCGCGCTGCTCGATGCGAGTGGCGCCGTCTACCTCGATACGCAGGAGTCGCGCGGCACCGTCCCCGCCGGCCATCCTTCCCACGTTGGCGCGATGCGCGGCGCGGCGATGCGCGATGCCGACCTGGTGCTGACGGTGGGCCGGAAGCTCGACTACCAGCTCGGTTACGGGTCACCGGCGGCATTTCCGAATGCGCGATTCGTGCGCATCGCGGCACACGCGGGCGAGCGCGGCGACAACCGGCCCGGGGCGGCTGCCATCGCGGGTGACGTCGCCCTGGCGCTGGCCGGGCTTGCCGCCGCGCTCGACGGGCGCCCGCCAGCGCTCGATCGCGACTGGTGCGAAGCGCTGCGCGCGCAGCACATCGAGCGCTCACGGCGGCATGTCGCGGCGCTTGCGCAGGCACCCGCTGGCGCCGACGGGCGCATGCACCCGAACCGGATCTTCGCCGCGCTTTCCCGACTGCTGGGGGAAGATGCGATCGGCATCGCCGATGGCGGCGACATCCTGAGCTTTGCGCGTCTGTCGCTTGCGACGGGCAGCTATCTCGACGCGGGCGCGTTCGGTTGCCTGGGCGTCGGGGTTCCCTATGCCAACGCGGCGGCGCTGGCGTGTCCCGGTCGCCGCGTCGTGGCCGTCTGCGGTGACGGGGCGTTCGGCCTGCATGCGATGGAAATCGACACGGCGGCGCGCCATGGCTGCAAGGCGGTGTTCGTCATCGCCAACAATGCGGCCTGGAACATCGAGCGCGTGGATCAGGAACGCAACTACGGCGGCCGCGTGTCCGGAACGCTGCTGGGCGATTCGGACTACGCGGCGATGGCCCGCGCGTTCGGGCTGCACGCCGAGCGCATCGACGATCCGGCGGATCTCGAGCGTGCACTCGAGCGCGCATTCGAGCACGCGCCGGCACTCGTCGACGTCGCCGTCACCCGCGACACCGTTTCCTCCGACCTCGAGAAGGGGCTGAGCATCGTCCCGGACTGGCAGCCGCTGACCGCGTGGGACAATGCCGAGCGCACGCGCTACCGCCGCGATTGACGCACGCGTCCACGCCGCCGCGCAGGTGGCCCCGGCACCTTATCCACGAGACGCATCGCGCATGACGCAGGGACTGATCCTCGACTACCTATGGCATTCGCCCGATGTCGGAGCCCGGGCCGAGGTGGTGGGGCAAGCCGCGATCATCGGCCGATCGGCGATCGGTCCGCGTCCGTCGCTTGCCGCCTACGCGACGATCCGCGCCGACGGCGAATCGATCCGCATCGGCGCCGACGCCTGGTTCGGCGAGCACGCGACGGTGCATATCGCGGACAGCCTGCTCGGAGCGGTGATCGGCAACGGCGTCAGCGTGGCGTGCTACGGCCTGGTGCATGCGTGCGTGCTGGGAGACGATGTCGTCGACGGCGAATCGGCGGTCGTCATGGATGGCTCGAGCGTCGGTGCGGGTGCGCTGATCGCGGCCGACAGCGTCGTCCCGCCGCGCAAGGAGCTGCCTGGAGGATTCATATACGCCGGACATCCGGCGCAGCCGCTGCGTGCGATCGCGCCCGAGGAGCTCGCGGCGATCGCAGTGGCGCTGCGGGGCGGCGTCGTCGATCCGCTGCTGGCGGCTACGCGCCTGCCCGGCTGGACCGAGCTCGTATCGCGGCTTGCGGGCGGTCCCGGCCCGTTGCGCTCGCAGGATGGGCGGATGCCTGCGATCGCGCGCGCCTACGTCGCACCGACGTCGATCGTCGCCGGCGCGGTCGACGTCGCCGACGACTCGAGCGTGTTCTTCGGCTGCGCCGTTTCGGCGGGCGACGGACGGATCGTCATCGGGACGCGCAGCAATGTTCAGGACAATTCGATCCTCGCGACCGATCGCCGCCGCGGCGACCTCGTGCTCGGCGCGGGCGTCACGATCGGCCACAACGTCGAGATCGGTTCCGCGACGATCGGCGACGACGTGCTGATCGGCATGGGTGCGCGCCTGGGCGACGAAGTCGTCGTCGAGCCCGGTGCCTGCGTGGCGGCGGGAGCATGGGTCGAGCCGCGCAGCGTCGTGCCTGCGGGCTGGATCTGGGCCGGCCGGCCCGCACGCGCGTTTCGCGAGATCAGGGATTCCGAGCGGCGCGACTTCGCGCGCGCCGGGCAGATCTACGTCCGCTACGCGAGGGCGTACCGCGTCAATCCTGGCCGGGACCCACGGGCAGCGCGACCTGCACGTTGACCGCAGCGTGCTGCAGGTGGGCGCGCACCAGCGCCGCGGCGGCGTCGCCGTCGCGACCGGCGATCGCGCGCAGGATCTGCTCGTGCTCGAGCCAGATCGCCTTGCGGTAATCGCGGTGCTGCAGGACCTCGCGCATCGAGCGGCGCAGGTGGTTCCACAGCTCGTCCATCAGCTCGACGAACAGGCGATTGCGCGACAGCTCGTAGATGTACATGTGGAACTGCATGTCGGCGGCGATCAGCTCGGCGATCGAGTTGTGGTGGATCGCCTGTTGTCCGGCGCGGATCATCCTCGCCCCGCGCGCGAGCTCCTCGGCGGTCGCATTGCGCGCGGCCAGCGTCGCGGCGAGCGGCTCGATCCCCAGCCGCAGCTCGTAGATCGACCGCATGAAGTCGCGATCGAGCGGCGCGACCATCAGCCCGCGGCGGCCCGCCTCGGCGACGAACTTCTGCTGCTTGAGGAGCAACAGCGCCTGGCCCACCGGCTGACGCGACACCGAGAGCTTCTTCGCGACCGTTTCCTGGGTGAGGCGCTCACCCGGCTCCAGGCGGCCGTCGCAGATCGCGTCGAGGATCGCCTTGTAGACCTGTTCGACGATCGTCGGCGCCTGCTGGAGCGATTCGATCGCCGCCATCGATGCGGTGCGCGCCTGGGGATTCATCCGCGCGATGATACCCGCGAGGCGACACTCATCGCGGCGCCCGACGGAAACGGACGTCGCCGTACCAGGCTTCGGCATGGCCGCCGGTATTGTCGGTGTCGGTGAAGACCCCGACCGCGCGAAGCCTGCCCGGCTGCTCGCCGAACGCGCGGCGGAAATCCGCGACGACGTCGCGGGACAGGGATTGCCACGTCCCCACGCCCCGGCTGCCGCTCGAGGCGACGACCATCTGCACGCGGCGCGTGCGCGGGCTCGCGATCACGGTGCCGACCGGCTCGCGGTTGGCCCAGAAATAGATCAGCGTCGCATACGGCAGCTCCCGGCCGGCGATGCGTTGCGACAGCTCGTAGATGCCGCGCTGGAGCAGCGGGAGCTTCGACTTGTCGCCGTCGAACTCGAGCACCAGGCGCGCCGGAGAGTCCTCGCGCGCGGCGAGTCTCGGGTCGGCATCGGCGATCAGCGCTGCGACTTTCCACCGCCACTCGACGATGGGCGTGGCCCGGAGATCGATGTCGGTGGCGACCGCAAGCACGCTCGCCGCGTTGTCGGCATCCGCATGCAGCACGACGGTCCCTGCGTCGTCGACCAGGTCGTATTGCGTCGGTCGCTTGCGGCGCGAAAGCGAGACTGGTTCCCAGGGTGCGGTTGACCCGCCCGCGACCATGCCCGAGAAGGCGGCGATGGCCGCCCCCGGCGCGGAGTCCGGCGCCGCCAGTGCGCCGGACGCGAGCAGCGAGCAACAGGCGGCGGCGCAGGCCCGTGACCACGCGCGCGGGCGCGTCCTGCGCGACGCCGCGACGCGTCCGGTGACGCCGAGCCACGCGCCCGGCCCGGTATAATCGGCGCGCACCGGATCCGCAGCCGCATCTCCTTCCGTCACCGCCACCTCCCCGAACGATCGCCGATGAGTCTCGACCGCGTTCCCGCCGGTGCCGATCTGCCGAACGACTGCAACGTGGTCATCGAGATCCCGATGCATGGCGAGCCCATCAAGTACGAGGTGGACAAGGACACGGGCGCGGTGTTCGTCGACCGCTTCATGTCGACGGCGATGCACTACCCGTGCAACTACGGCTACATACCGCAGACATTATCCGATGACGGCGACCCCTGCGACGTGCTCGTGCTGTCGCCGGTGCCGCTGATCACCGGCGTGGTCGTGCGCTGCCGGCCGATCGGCATGCTGAAGATGGACGACGAGGCGGGGGGCGACGCCAAGATCCTCGCCGTACCGATCGACAAGCTGTCGTCGCTGTACCGGGCGATCGGGACGCCCCGCGACCTTCCGGAGATCCAGCTCGCGCAGATCGCGCACTTCTTCGAGCACTACAAGGATCTCGAGCCCGGCAAGTGGGTTCGCCTGTCCGGCTGGGTGGGACCCGAGGAGGCGAAGCAGGAGATCGTCGCCAGCGCCAAGCGCTTCCGAAGCAAGCAGCGCGCTGGAAAGGCCTGAGATCGTCGTCGGGAGGCGCCGCGCCGGAACGCGCGCCGGGGCGCTGCTGCCGGCGCTGTTCGTCATTCTCTGGAGCACCGGGTTCATCGCGGCGCGCTACGGCCTGCCGTACGCGCCCCCGCTCAAGTTCCTGCTGTTGCGCTTCACGCTGGTTGCGGCGCTGATGGGCGTCGTCGCGCTGGCGAGCGGCGCGACATGGCCGCGCGACCCGCGGCAGATCGCCCACGCGGCGATCGCGGCGTGGCTCGTGCACGGGGTCTATCTCGGCGGCGTGTTCATGTCGATCGCCGGCGGCATGCCCGCCGGGACCAGTGCGATGCTCGTCGGACTCCAGCCGATCCTGACGGTATTCCTTGCACGCGTCTGGCTATCCGAGCGTGTTGCCGCGCGCCAGTGGGTGGGACTCGCGCTGGGGCTCGCCGGCGTCTACCTGGTCGTGCGCCACAAGCTCGGCGCGGGCGCGGACGGCGCGACCCTCGTTCCGATCGTCGCCGCGCTGGTCGGCATCAGCGTCGGAACCCTCTACCAGAAGAAGCACGCTTCCCACGTCGACCTGCGGGCCGGGGCCGTGATCCAGTTCACCGCCTGCGCCCTGGTCTACGCCCCGATCGTCGCTTTCCCCGAGCCGCAGCCGATCGTCTACACGCCGCAGTTCCTGTTTGCGCTCGGCTGGTCGGTGATCGTGCTGTCGGTGGGCGCGATCAGCCTGCTGTACTGGCTGCTGCGCCACGGCGCGGCCGCCGACGTCGCGCGGCTGTTCTACCTGGTGCCGCCGGTGACCGCGCTGATGGCGTATCTGCTGTTCGGCGAGCGCCTCGGGGTCGCGGCGTTCGTGGGCATGGGCCTGATCGTGGGCGGCGTCGCGCTCGCGCGCCGCCGTTAGACAGCGACGACGCGGGTCCCGGCGATGCGGTCGTGCAGGAACTGACCGTCGCGATCGAACAGTGCCCAGCAGTAGTTGACCAGCATGAAGGCGAGCGCGTTGCGAGGGTGATCGGTGCCCTGCAATGCCGCATATCCGGCGAGCGCCATCGCCGGTCCGATCCAGGCTGCGGCGTAGCGCAGCAGCGCCTGCGGCCAGGACAGCGCTCCTCCGTCACGGCTCTCCAGTCGCAGGCGCCAGGTTTTCTGCGGCAGCGTGCGGCGGCCGTGGCTCCAGCACCATGCGTAGTACAGCGCGGCGCCGCCGACCAGCGCGCAGAACGTGATTGCCCGAGCGGGCAGCGAGGGGACCGGCAGGTCGTGCTGCGTCGCGCCGGCAGACGGCGAGACGAGCGGCAGCAGCACGAAACCGACGCCGAACGCCATCGCGATCAGCAGCAGCGCCTCGTAGGCCAGTGCACCGAGGCGCCGCGTCAGCTTCGCGGTCGGTGGGCGGGGCAGGTCCACGTCGACGGCAGCGGTCCCCGCCCGGGAGATCGACGGGGCAGTCACCGGCCGGCCGGGACCGGCGACGGCGGTACGGCGGGCGCCGGGGATGTCGGCGCCTGGGGCACCGCTTTCCGGGCGGCGCCAGGCTTGGCGGCCGAATTCCTGGCGGCAAGCGCGCGTTTTTGCTCGGGCGACAGGCGCTGGTATTCGCGCCACTTCTCGCGTACTTCGCTCTTCTTCTCCGGGGGCAGGGACTTGAGCGACTTGTAGCGTGCGCGAGCGGCCTTGCGCTGCTCGGGCGAGAGCTCCGCCCAGGAGCGCATCTGCGCCTGTATCCGCTGCTGGGCATCGGGTCGCATCGTCGAATAGCGATGCGCGACCCCCAGCCATTGCTGCTTTTGTGCGGTGTCGAGCCTGTTCCAGTCGGATGCGAGCGGAGCGAGAACCTGCCGGTCGTGCGCGCTGAGCTCGTTCCAGGAGGGGGACTTGAGGGTGATCTGGGCCTGGGCGACCGAGGCTGCAAGCAGCAGCGCGGCGGCCGCCGCAATCAGCGTTCGAATGATGTCTTGAGCCAATTCTGGAATCCCCGATCCAGATAGGCATCGATGGGCAGGTCGGAGGCGAGAAGCTGCGTGTCGATTTCCGCGAATTCCCGGACCTGCTGCACCGCGTGCCATTGCTGCCATCCAAAACCGATCCCGCCGAGCAGCAGGGCCACCGCGAGCCACCGGGCCGCCACACCCCAGCCCGAATGCCGGCCTCCGGAGACCGGGCCGCCGATTCCCGCCAGCGCGAGCTCGCCGGCGTCGACCGGCCGGACCGCGGTCCCGGCGAGGGCGCGCGCCCACGCCTGCTGGAGCCTGTAGACCATCCCCGGCTTCATCTGCGCGGCGCCACGATCGAGGTGGCGGATCAGCTTCCTGGCGAATTCGGCGTCACGGTCGGTCATGGGGTCACTCCTCTGGCCTTCAGCATTTCGGCCAAGGCGCGGACCGCCCGGGAGCAGTGGGTCTTCACGCTGCCCTCGGAACAGCCCATCGCCGCCGCGGTCTCCGCGACGTCGAACTCCTCCCAGTAACGCAACAGGAACGCCTCGCGTTGACGTGCCGGCAGCCTGGAAAGCGCCTGTTCGATCACCGCCACCGTTTGCGCTTGCTCCGCGATTCCGGCGGGATCGGCCACGGCGTTCGAATCCGATTTCGCCTGCAAAGTTTCCAGCGGATCGTAATCTTCGTCTTTTTCGTCCTTGTTCCCGAAGGCCGAGAGCAGGGTCGTCCACGCCGAGCGCACTTTCTGCCGGCGGAAATGGTCGTGGATCGTGTTCTGCAGGATGCGCTGGAACAGCATCGGGAGCTCGGCGGCCGGCTTGTTCGAATAATTCTCCGTCAGCTTGAGCATCGCGTCCTGGACGATGTCGAGTGCCGCATCCTCGTCGCGGACGGCGAACATCGCCTGCTTGAACGCGCGGCGCTCGATTCCCGCCAGAAAACTCGAAATTTCCGCTTGGGCAGCCAGTTGATGGAGTCCGTCGAGGGGCGCGGCGATTATAAGGCCCGGCCGCGTCGTCACCGGGCGCCGCTCGGGTCCCGCGATGCTGCGGCGTAGCAATCCGGCCCTTGACCCGCGCGGGCGTTTGCCGGTAGTCTGTCGGTTCCGGGCCGCGAGGCCCGGATGCTGTATTGCAGCAAAGGCCGCAGATGCTCCCTCCGCGACGCCACAAGCGTCAACGAGGCTCCCAGGAGCGCGGCCGCTGTAGCCCCATCGCGGCTTTCTACCCGATCGAGCCTTGGCGGGCGCGCGCTCCACGCGAGTGCGACCGGCAGTCCTGACCCGACGCTCACGCCGCCGGCGGCGCGAGCGATCACTTACCGGCACGAGGCGGCAATCATGCAATTGACGGGTGCGGAAATCCTGATCCGCTGTCTGCAGGAGGAAGGCGTCGACTACGTCTTCGGATACCCTGGCGGCGCGGTCCTCAACATCTACGACGAGCTGTTCAAGCAGAACAAGGTCAAGCACGTCCTGGTCCGGCACGAGCAGGGCGCCCTGCACGCCGCGGACGGCTACTCGCGTTCGTCGCAGAAGGTCGGCGTCGCACTGGTGACCTCCGGGCCCGGCGTCACCAATGCGGTCACCGGCATCGCGACTGCGTACATGGATTCGATCCCGATGGTCGTGATCACCGGCCAGGTGCCGACCAACGCCATCGGCCAGGACGCGTTCCAGGAATGCGACACCGTCGGCATCACCCGACCCTGCGTCAAGCACAATTTCCTGGTCAAGGACGTCCGCGACCTCGCGGTCACGGTCAAGAAGGCGTTCTATCTCGCGACGACCGGGCGCCCGGGCCCCGTGCTGGTGGACATCCCCAAGGACGTATCGCAGGCGCTCGCCGAGTACAGCTATCCGAAGACGGTCACGCTGCGCTCCTACAACCCGGTGACCAAGGGACATGCCGGCCAGATCAAGAAGGCCGTGCAACTGCTGCTCGAAGCGAAGCGGCCGATGGTCTACACGGGCGGCGGCGTCGTGCTGAACGATGCGGCCGAGTCGCTGACGCGGCTGGTCCGTCTGCTCGGCTTCCCCTGCACCAACACGCTGATGGGCCTGGGAGGCTTCCCCGCTACGGATCCGCAGTTCACCGGCATGCTCGGGATGCACGGGACCTACGAATCGAACATGGCGATGCAGAATTGCGACGTCCTGCTCGCCGTCGGGGCACGCTTCGACGATCGCGTCATCGGCAATCCCGCGCATTTCTATCGCGCCGACCGCAAGATCATCCACATCGACATCGACCCCTCGTCGATCTCGAAGCGCGTCAAGGTCGACGTCCCGATCGTCGGCTACGTTCGCGACGTGCTCGACGAGATGGTCAAGATCGTCGAATCGTCGCCGGCGCGGCCCGACGCAGCGCCGCTCAAGTCGTGGTGGGCACAGATCAAGGAATGGCAGCGCAAGGACTGCCTGCGCTACGACCGCGACAGCAAGCTGATCAAGCCGCAGTTGGTCGTCGAGAAGCTCTACGAGATCACCGGCGGCGACGCATTCATCACGTCGGACGTGGGCCAGCACCAGATGTGGGCGGCGCAGTACTACAAGTTCGACAAGCCGCGGCGCTGGATCAACTCGGGCGGCCTCGGCACGATGGGTTTCGGCCTTCCTGCGGCGATGGGCGTCCAGCTCGCCAATCCGCACGCGCCCGTCGTCTGCGTGACGGGCGAGGCGTCGATCCAGATGTGCATCCAGGAGCTCTCGACCTGCAAGCAGTACCACCTGCCGATCAAGGTCGTGAACCTGAACAACCGCTACATGGGAATGGTGCGGCAATGGCAGGAGTTCTTTTACGGGAACCGCTACGCCGAGTCCTACATGGATGCGCTCCCCGACTTCGTGAAGCTCGCTGAGGCCTACGGCCACGTGGGGATGAAGATCGAAAAGCCGGGCGACGTCGAAGGCGCCCTGCGCGAAGCTTTCGCGCAGAAGGAACGCCTGGTGTTCCTCGACTTCATCACCGACCAGACCGAGAACGTGTTCCCGATGGTGCCGGGGGGCAAGGGGCTCACCGAAATGATCCTGGCGGAGGAATTATGACCGCGTGTGCAAAGCTGCTGCGCGGGCCGTCTGCGTCGTTGGTTCCTCGCTCGGCGCTCGCTGTACCTCCGGAGTACTATCTCGCGCCTCGCTGCGGGCCGCCTAGCATCCGGCCCTGCTCGCGACGCTTTTCATCACGCGGCCGAGCGATGTCGATATGAGGCACATCCTCTCCATCCTTGTCGAGAACGAGGCGGGCGCGCTGTCGCGGATCTCGGGGCTGTTTTCGGCGCGCGGCTACAACATCGAGTCGCTGACGGTCGCGCCGACCGAGGACCCGACGATGTCGCGGATGACCATCGTCACCAGCGGCTCCGACGACGTCGTCGAGCAGATCACCAAGCAGCTGAACAAGCTGGTCGAGGTCGTCAAGGTGGTCGACCTGACCGAGGGCAACCACATCGAGCGTGAGCTGATGCTGGTCAAGGTCCGGGCCGCCGGCAAGGATCGCGACGAGATGAAGCGCCTCGCGGACATCTTCCGCGGGCGGATCCTCGACGTCACCGACAAGAGCTACACCATCGAGCTGACCGGAACGGGTTCGAAGCTCGACGCATTCCTGCAGGCGATCGAGCCGGGAGTGATACTGGAAACCGTCCGCACCGGGGCATCGGGGATCGGGCGCGGCGAGCGGATATTGCGGATCTGAAGCAACAGCCCCTGATGCCGTCCCTCTGCCGCAAGCGGGAGAGGGTGCCCGGAGCGGCAGCGACGGGTGGGCGAGGGATCGAACGACAAACGCGAGGACGAAGCAATGAAGGTTTACTACGAGAAGGACGCCGACCTTTCGCTGATCAAGGGCAAGAAGGTGACGATCGTCGGCTACGGTTCGCAGGGGCACGCGCATGCGCAGAACCTCAACGACTCCGGCGTCAAGGTGACGGTCGGGCTGCGCAAGGGCGGAGCTTCATGGGACAAGGCGAAGAAGGCCGGCCTCAAGGTCGCCGAGGTCGGTGACGCGGTCAAGCGCGCCGACGTGGTGATGATGCTGATGCCCGACGAGAGCATCGCGGCCGTCTACAGCGCCGAGGTCGAGCCCAATATCCGCAAGGGCGGGGTGCTGGCGTTCGCGCACGGCTTCAACATCCACTACGGCCAGGTCGTGCCGCGCGCCGACCTCGACGTCGTGATGGTGGCGCCCAAGGCGCCCGGGCACACGGTCCGTTCGACCTACGCGGCTGGTGGCGGCGTTCCCATGCTGATCGCCGTGCACCAGGACGCGTCGGGCAAGGCGCGCGACGTCGCGCTGTCGTATGCCGCCGCGATCGGCGGTGCCCGTGCGGGCGTCATCGAAACGAACTTCCGCGAGGAAACCGAGACCGACCTGTTCGGCGAGCAGACGGTGCTCTGCGGCGGGCTGGTCGAGCTGATCAAGGCCGGCTACGAAACGCTCACCGAGGCCGGGTACGCGCCGGAAATGGCGTATTTCGAGTGCCTGCACGAGGTCAAGCTGATCGTCGACCTGATCTACGAGGGCGGCATCGCCAACATGAACTACTCGATCTCCAACAACGCCGAGTACGGCGAGTACGTGACCGGCCCGAAGATCGTCACGCCCGAGACCAAGCGCGCGATGCGCGAGGTCCTCACGCGCATCCAGACCGGCGAATACGCGAAGGACTTCATCCTCGAGAACCGTGCCGGTGCGCCGGTGCTGAAGTCGCGCCGCCGGCTCACTGCCGAGCACTCGATCGAGCAGGTCGGGGAAAAGCTCCGGTCGATGATGCCCTGGATCAGGAAGAACAAGCTCGTCGACCAGTCACGCAACTGAAATGCAGTTGAAGCGCAACTGAGGCCCGCCCCGCGCGGGCCGACGGTATACTTGACCCGTCGGCCTGCATCGGGGAGGGCGCCATGGCGTTCCCGCATCGTCAGAAGGGGTGGCTGGGTCTGATCGGCCTCGTGCTCGCCCTCGTCATCGTCGCCTTCATGGCGCGCACGCTCCTGAAGGAATATGGCCTGCTCGGCGGGGCCCCGGAGGCCCAGGCGAAGCACGCGAAGGCGTCGGGCAACGAGGCCGAGGACGCAGCATCGGTGACGCCGCGCGACGCGATGGCGCGCGCCCGCGCGCTGCAGGCGCAGGTCCGTCAGGACGCGATCGACCAAGAGAAGCGCATCGACGCCGCCATCCCGAAGTGACGCCGGAATCGCCCGAGACCTTGGCAGCCTACCCGCATCCGATCATCGCCCGCGAGGGCTGGCCTTTTCTGCTCGTCGCCCTCGCCGTCGCCGTTGCGCTGTCGATCGCGTCGTGGTGGCTGCCGGCGGTGCTGGCGTGGATCGCCTTCGTCTTCATCCTGCAGTTCTTCCGCGATCCTCCGCGCGAGATTCCATCCCAGGCCGATGCGGTGCTGTCGGCCGCCGACGGGCGCGTGGTCAGCGTCGGCATCGCGCGCGACCCATGGCTCGAGCGCGAGGCATTGAAGATCAGTGTCTTCATGAACGTGTTCAACGTGCACTCGAACCGCAGTCCCGTCGACGCCGAGGTGCGGCAGACCTGGTACCACAGCGGAAATTTCGTGAATGCCGCCCTCGACAAGGCGTCGCTGGAGAACGAGCGCAGCGCACTGCACCTCGTGACCTCGACCGGCGTCGAGGTCACCTGCGTGCAGATCGCCGGCCTCGTTGCGCGGCGCATCCTCTGCTACGCGAAGCGCGGCGACCGTCTCGCCCGTGGCCAGCGCTACGGGTTCATACGCTTTGGCTCGCGGGTCGACCTGTACCTGCCGCGCGACGCCATCCCCCGCACCCGCGTCGGCGACAAGGTCCACGCGACCGAGTCGATCGTCGCGCAGCTGCGCCGGGCCTGACATGCACGACGACTACCTGCACGAGCGCGTTGTCCTCAAGAACCGCGTAAGGCGGCGCGGAATCTACCTGCTGCCGAACCTCTTCACCGCTGCGGCACTGTTCGCCGGCTTCTACGCGATCGTGCAGGCGATGAACGTCAACTACGAGAACGCGGCGGTCGCGATCTTCGTCGCGATGGTGCTCGACGGCCTCGATGGCCGGGTTGCGCGGATGACGCGCACGCAGAGCGCGTTCGGCGCCGAGTTCGACAGCCTCGCCGACATGGTGAGCTTCGGCGCGGCCCCCGCGCTGGTGATGTACGAATGGGCGCTGCGCGACCTGGGCAAGCTCGGCTGGGTCGCCGCGTTCGTCTATGTCGCAGGCGCCGCGCTGCGGCTCGCTCGCTTCAACACCCTGCTCGAGGTCGCCGACAAGCGTTGGTTCCAGGGCCTGCCGAGCCCGTCGGCGGCCGCGGTGGTCGCGGGGCTGGTCTGGGTCGTCGACGACCTGGGCTACGACCCCGACGCGCTGCGCTGGGTCGCGTTCGCGACGACGCTGTTCGCCGGGCTGACCATGGTCAGCAATCTCCGCTACTACAGCTTCAAGACGATCAACCTGAAGAAGAGCGTCTCGTTCGTGGTGCTGCTCCTGATCGTGCTGCTGCTGGCACTGTTGATGTACCAGCCCCCGCTGGTGCTGTTCGCGAGCTTCGTCGCCTACGCGATTTCCGGCTACGTGGTCTCGGCGTGGCACGCGTTGCGGGAGCGGCGCGCGCGGGCCGGCGGGCCCCGCTGACCGCGGTCCGCTCTGGGCACTTGCGCGGGGGGGCGGTTTCGTTTAGGCTGGCACGATGATGAGCAGCGTCTTTTCCTCCACGGCCCCCTTCACGGCAATCGGCATCCGGACCCTCGCGTCCGCGCCCCTGCTGGCCGGTCTGCTGCTTCTGCTGCGCCCCGCGCGCAGATAAATCCCCCACCCCTCGCTCAGAGCAGTGCCCGCGCCGTCCCGCCCCCGGGGCGGTCATCATCGTTCATCGTCGACGGGAATGACCATGCTGTCCGCACCCTCGCAGAAATACCGGCCGTTCCGGCCGGTCGACCTCCCTGACCGTGCCTGGCCGTCGCGCACCATCACCCGGCCGCCCGTGTGGCTGTCCACCGACCTGCGCGACGGCAATCAGGCGCTGGTCGAGCCCATGGATGCCGGGCGCAAGCTCCGGATGTTCCGCCAGCTCGTCGCCATCGGCTTCAAGGAGATCGAGGTCGCGTTCCCGTCCGCGTCGCAGACCGACTTCGATTTCGTGCGGCAGCTGATCGAAGAGAAACTGATCCCCGACGACGTGACGATCCAGGTGCTGACCCAGTCGCGCGAGGAGCTCATTCGCAGGACATTCGAATCGCTGCGCGGGGCGAAGCGCGCGATCGTCCACCTCTACAATCCGACGGCTCCGCTGTTCAGGCGTGTCGTCTACGGCAAGGACCGCCCGGGCATCGTCGACATCGCCGTCGACGGTGCACGCCTCTTCCGCGAGTGCGCGCACTCGCAGCCCGCGACGGACTGGCGCTTCGAATACTCACCCGAGACGTTCACGATGACCGAGCTGGACTTCGCCCTCGAGATCTGCGAGCGCGTCGTCGACGTCTGGGAGTCCGCCACGCTCCACCCGGTGATCCTGAACCTGCCGGCGACGGTCGAGGTAGCCACGCCCAACGTGTTCGCCGACCAGATCGAATGGATGCACCGCCACCTGAGTCGGCGTGACCGGGTGATCGTCTCGGTCCATCCGCACAACGATCGCGGCACCGGCGTCGCGGCCGCCGAGCTCGCCGTCATGGCGGGTGCCGACCGGGTCGAAGGCTGCCTGTTCGGCAACGGCGAGCGCACCGGCAACGTCTGTCTGGTGACGCTCGCGATGAATCTCCATTCGCAGGGCGTGGATCCCGGCCTCGATTTCAGCGACATCGGCGCGGTCATCAGGACCGCCGAGTACTGTACGGCGCTCCCGGTCCATCCGCGCCACCCCTACGCAGGCGAACTCGTGTTCACGGCGTTTTCCGGCTCGCACCAGGACGCGATCAAGAAGGGCTTCGCCGCGCAGCGCGCCGAGGAAGCCGCAGGCAACGCGTTCTGGGACGTGCCCTATCTGCCGATCGACCCCGCCGATGTCGGCCGCACCTACGACGCGGTCATCCGGGTCAACAGCCAGTCCGGCAAGGGCGGCATCGCGTACCTGCTCGAGCGCGACCACGGGCTCGCGCTGCCGCGCTTGCTGCAGATCGAGTTCAGCCGCGTCGTGCAGGCGATCACCGACGCGACGGGCCGGGAACTGACGACGGACGACCTCCACGCGGCGTTCGTGCGCGAGTACGTCGCGCCCGATGCCCCGATCGCCTACGTCGACCACCGGACGACCCATCCGGGCGGCCCGTCCGCGCCGGAGCAGCTGACCGCACGCCTCCTGATCGACGGCGTCGAAACGGTGCTCGGGGGCGCCGGCAACGGCCCCGTCGACGCCTTCGTCCACGCATTGCGCGACCGCGTGGGTGCCGACGTGCACGTGAGTGCGTATCACGAGCACGCGATCGGCACCGGCGAGGATGCGATGGCGGTGGCGTATGTGCAGTTGCGCGTCGGCCAGTGCGGCATCTACGGCGTCGGCCTCGATCCGAACATCGTCACGGCGACGCTGAAGGCCATCGTCGCTGCGGTCGACCGCGGATCTGCGCAGCGGCATCTGGCGCTTAGGGCACAGCCCGGAGCTGCGGCAGCATGAATTTCCCGTTCAGTCCCACGGAGGTCCCATGTCCGATCATCTGATCATTTTCGACACGACGTTGCGCGACGGCGAGCAGAGCCCGGGTGCCTCGATGACCAGGGAAGAGAAGACGCGAATCGCGCGCCAGCTCGAGCGGCTGCGTGTCGACGTCATCGAGGCGGGGTTTCCGGCGTCGTCGAACGGTGATTTCGAGGCGGTGCAGGACATCGCGAGGGCGATCCACGACAGCACGGTCTGCGGACTGGCGCGCGCCAACGAGAACGACGTCCGCCGCGCCGGCGAGGCGCTGAAGCCCGCGAAGTCGATGCGCATCCACACGTTCATCGCCAGCTCGCCGATCCACATGCAGATGAAGCTGCGGATGACGCCCGAGCAGGTGCTCGAGCAGGCGGTCAAGGCGGTCGGGTGGGCACGCCGATACACCGACAACGTCGAGTTCTCGCCGGAGGACGCGGGGCGGTCGGAACCCGACTTCCTGTGCAGGCTGCTGGAGGCGACCATCGCCGCAGGCGCGACGACCGTCAACATTCCCGACACGGTCGGCTACACGATGCCCTGGCAGTTCGGTGCGCTGATCAAGTCGTTGCGCGAGCGCGTGCCCAACTCCGACAAAGCGGTGTGGTCGGTGCACTGCCACAACGACCTCGGCGTCGCCGTGGCCAATTCGCTCGCGGCGGTCATGAACGGCGCGCGCCAGGTCGAATGCACGGTGAACGGCCTGGGCGAGCGCGCCGGAAATGCCTCGCTCGAGGAGATCGTGATGGCGGTGCGCACGCGCAAGGACGTGTTTCCCTGCGCGACGCGCATCGACACGACGCAGATCGTCGCGGCTTCGAAGCTGGTGTCGGGGATCACGGGCTTCCCGGTGCAGCCGAACAAGGCGATCGTCGGCGCCAACGCATTCGCGCACGAGTCCGGCATCCACCAGGACGGCGTGCTCAAGCATCGCGAGACCTACGAGATCATGCGCGCGGAAGACGTGGGCTGGGGCGCGAACAAGCTCGTCCTGGGCAAGCTCTCCGGCCGCAACGCGTTCAAGACGCGGTTGACCGAACTGGGAATCGACCTGCCCAGCGATGACGCGGTCAACGTCGCATTCGCGCGATTCAAGGAGCTCGCCGACAAGAAGGGCGAGGTGTTCGACGAGGATCTCCACGCGCTGGTGTCCGAAGAGGGCATCGTCCCTGCGCACGAGTACTACAGGCTTGCCGCGCTCAAGGTGACCTCGGAAACCGGAACGGTGCCGCATGCGCGCGTCATGATGAACGTCGGCGACACCGAGGTCGTCGCCGAGATCGACGGCGACGGCCCGGTGGACGCCGTGTTCAAGGCGATCGAGCGCATGGCGGGATCGAACGCCAGCCTGCTGCTCTATTCGGTCAACGCGATCACCGGCGGCACCGATGCGCAGGGCGAGGTGACGGTGCGCCTCGAGCGCGACGGGCGGATCGTCAACGGCAACGGTGCCGACACCGACATCATCGTCGCTTCGGCCAAGGCGTACATCAACGCGCTCAATCGACTGCACGCCAAGGTCGTGCGCTTGAATCCCCAACTCGCCGCGTAGCCGCAAGGCCGGGCCGCGCGGCAGGTATCGCGGCTCGGACGCACTCGGCGCGCCGGGGCCGGTCGCAGCTGCGGCCTGCCCGGCGCCGCATTGCGATGCGCTAAAATGCAATGTCTGCGCAAGACGCGGGCGGGCTTCGCCCTGCCGGCGCGTACCAGTCCCCTCAGGGCCCCCCGGGGCCGCCGCCAGTCGCTTTGGAAACAAGGATCGTGATGAGCTCTCCCACCTATGGCCCTGGCATCGAAATCACCGGCCCCGTCACTCCCGAATTCGCCGAGATCCTGACCGGCGATGCCGTCGCGTTCGCGGCACGGCTGCAGCGCGCATTCGGCGGCCGGCGCGACGAGCTGCTGGCGCAGCGCGACGCCGTCCAGAAGCGGTTCGATGCCGGGGATCTGCCCGGTTTTCCCGAGCATACCCGCGCGATCCGCGAAGGAAACTGGGTCTGCGACGCTGTCGGCAGCGACATCCAGGACCGGCGCGTCGAGATCACCGGGCCGGTCGATCGCAAGATGATCATCAACGCGCTGAACTCGGGCGCGAAGGTCTTCATGGCGGATTTCGAGGATGCGAACACCCCGCGCTGGGAGAACAACATCCAGGGGCACATCAACCTGCGCGATGCGATCCGCCGCCGCATCGACTACGTGTCGCCCGAGGGCAAGGCTTACCGGCTGAACGACAGGACCGCGACGCTGTTCGTCCGTCCGCGCGGCTGGCATCTGCCGGAGAAGCACGTCATCGTCGACGGGCGCCCGATCTCGGGGGGCATCTTCGATTTCGCGCTGTACTTCTTCCACAACGCGAAGGAGCTGGTCGCGCGCGGCAGCGGGCCGTACTTCTACCTGCCCAAGCTCGAGAGCCACCTCGAGGCGCGGTTGTGGAACGACATTTTCGTGATGGCGCAGGACCAGCTCGGCGTCCCGCGCGGGACGATCAAGGCGACCGTGCTGATCGAGACCATCGTCGCGGCGTTCGAGATGGACGAGATCCTCTACGAGCTGCGCCGGCATTCGGCGGGCCTCAACGCCGGGCGCTGGGACTACATCTTCAGCTGCATCAAGAAATTCCGCTCGAACCGCGATTTCTGCCTCGCCGACCGCGCGCTGGTCACGATGACCACGCATTTCATGAAGAGCTACGCCGAGCTGCTGATCAAGACCTGCCACCGGCGCGGCGCGCACGCGATGGGCGGAATGGCGGCGCAGATCCCCGTCAAGAACGACGAGGCTGCCAACGCCGAGGCCTTCGCGAAGGTCAAGGCCGACAAGGAGCGCGAGGCGACCTACGGACACGACGGCACCTGGGTCGCGCACCCGGGACTGGTCGGCGTGGCACAGGAGGCATTCGACCGCCTGATGCCCGCGCCGAACCAGATCGCGACCAGGCGCCGCGACGACGTCAGCGTCAGCGCAGCCGACCTCGTGAAATTCGAGCCCGAGCAGCCGATCACCGAGAAGGGGTTGCGGCTCAACATCAGCGTCGCGATCCAGTACATCGGCGCGTGGCTCGCGGGCCAGGGTGCGGTGCCGATCTTCAACCTGATGGAAGATGCGGCGACGGCCGAGATCTCGCGCTCGCAGGTCTGGCAATGGATCCGCTCGCCCAAGGGGAAGCTCGACGACGGTCGCAAGGTGACCAGGGAGCTCGTCGCGCAGATGCTGCCCGAGGAGATGGCGAAGATCCGCGAGCTGCTGGGCCCTGCCTATGCGCTGGGCAAGTACGACGTCGCGGCGAAGATCTTCGCCGATCTCGTCAACAATGACACGTTCGTCGACTTCCTGACCCTGCCTGCGTACGAGCTGATCGACTGAGTGACTCGGGACCGGGCAGTGGCGCGCTACGGCTCGAACGAGAACGGCGGGTACTCGTCACGCAGCAGCAGCAGATACGACTCGACCCGCAGCGACCATCGCAGATACCCGACCGCGAATTGGTACAGCCCCTCGGGATACGAACCGGTGAACAGGATTGCGAACCACGCAATCACCGCAGTGATGAACCAGGCGATGCCGAGGAAGCAAAGCACAATCGCGTGGGGGATCACGTAGAAGATCCGGAGACCCACCGACCACGTGTCTCGAGGCGTATCCGGATAGGCAACTGCATAGCGCGTCGGGTAGATGTCTTCGCCGAACGGCGGGTATTCGTCACGCAGGAGCGCGATGTAGGCGACGGCGCGCGCGCGCCAGGACATGAAGAAGAACGCGAAGTCCCAGAGCCCGCGCGGATGGGTGCTCGCAAAGAGAATCGCGAACCACGCGATGATCGCCATGACGAAGGCGGCCGCGCCGAGGATGCCGCCACCACCCCAGTGGAAGCCCCACGCCCAGTCCCCGTGAGCCGGGAATTTCCAGGCCCACGCGCCACCGAGCGCGAGGCCCGGCCCGCCGACAAGGATCAGGTGCGGGATTGCCAGGAACAGCCTGAAGAAGACGGTAAGCCGGTTGCGGTCGTGCAGCTGGGGCGCGACGTCGTATACGACCGGGTAGGAGGCCGAGTGGCCCACGCTCTCTGCCATTGTCGCGACATTGTGCGCGCAATCCCGCCCGGTGACGAGCCGCGCAGGTCGACCCCGGCAGGCGGCGCGTCCCTGCGCGCCCCGACCCGTCCGATCATCGGCCCGTGATAACCTGATTCGACGCAGATTGCGCCGCAGAAATTCGGCCCGCGGACGTTCTCGCTGACCCCGCCCGGGGTCGCGGAAGGCCGCGTCGTGCCGCGCCATCGAGCAGGCGGCCCCGTTGGAGAACCCGGGAGTGGGAGAACAAGGACGACGCCAGGCGACGAGCCTGCCGTTGCTGCGGGAGGCGCGGCAGATGCATGAGACCGGCCGCCTCGCCGAAGCCAAGGCCCTGTATCGGCGGGCGCTGGAAATCCAGCCGTCGCCCGAGGCGTGGCATGGTCTCGGCGTGCTGGCGCGGGAGGTTGGCGCGCTGGATGCCGCGGCGCAATGCTTTGCCAATGCCCTGGCACTCGAGCCCGAGTCGCCCCTCGCGCCAGACCTCCTGAACGAGGAGGCCGATATCTTGCGGCAGGCGGGTCGCCTGGTGGACGCCGCGGCGCGCCTGCAGGCGGCATGTCGCCTGCGTCCGACGGATAGTGTTGCGTGGGAACGCCTGGGCATCGTGCAGCAGTCCCTGGGCGACATCTCCGCGGCGAGCGAATCCTATCGGCACGCTTGCCGCATCGCTGCTCGTCCTGGCGCACGCGTCAAGCTCGCCACCCTCGTGTCGCCGATCATCGGCTCGCGCGAGGCCATGGAGGGGGAACGCGCGCGCGTCGACGCCGAACTCGACACGCTGCTCGCGGACGACGCGCTTCACATTGACCGTCCGACCGATGCGGCCATGTGGACGAATTTCTATCTGGCATTCCACGGCAAGAATGATCGCGCCCTCCAGACCAAATATGCCGCCCTGTATCGCCGCATCTGTCCGTCGCTTGAATATGTGGCGCCGCATTGCGTCCGTCCACGCAGGACCGGCGAGCGCATTCGCGTCGGCCTGCTTTCGAAGTTCTTCCACAACCACAGCATCGGGCGCACGAGTCGTGGCCTGTTCGCCGGGTTTGCGCGCGCCGATTTCGAAGTGACGGCAATCTTCGTGGCGCCCGTCATCGACGACGACTACTCGCGATTCATTCGCCAGCATGCCGAGCGGAGTGTCGTGGTGCCGGAGGATCTGGCCGCAGCCCGGCGCCTGATCGAGGCGCTCGAGCTCGACGTCCTCTTCTATCAGGACATCGGGATGGAGCCTTTCAGCTATTTCCTGGCATTCTCGCGACTGGCGCGGGTCCAGTGCGTGTCGTTCGGCCATCCTGACACGACGGGCATCCCCACGCTGGACTATTTCGTTTCGAACGACCTGTACGAAACTCAGGCCGCGCAGACGCATTACAGCGAGACCCTTTTCCTCCTGCGTGATCTCGGGAGCCTTGCCTGCTACTACCGGCCCCCGGTGCCGCCGCAGGGCAGGCCACGCGCGTCATTCGGGCTCGCCGCCGACGATCACCTGTATATCTGTCCGCAGAATCTGTTCAAGTTCCATCCGGACATGGATGCGCTGATCGCCGGCATTCTGCGGCTGGATCCAGATGGAAAACTGGTGGTGATCGAGGGCCGCATCGAAACCTGGACCGGCCTTCTGCGTCGCCGTTGGGCTGGCGTCATGCCGGATGTGCTCGACCGCATCGTATTCCTGCCCCGCCAGGCAAGCCCGGATTACCTGAGTCTCATCGGGCTCGCTGACGTGATGCTGGACACCGTGCATTTCAACGGAATGAATACGTCGCTCGAAGCATTTTCGGTGGGGACGCCGGTCGTGACTTTGCCGGGTGAATTCCAGCGGGGCCGGCACACGCAGGCGATGTATCGCAAGATGGGGATCACCGAATGCATCGCAGTCGACGCCGCACACTACGTCGAGATCGCAGTCAGCCTCGGTAGCGACCTCGCCTATCGCGAGTCGGTCCACCGGCAAATCATGCTCCGCAACGGCGTCCTGTTCGAGGACATGGAGGTCGTGCGCCAGTTCGAGTGTTTCTTTCGCGAAGCGCTTGGGCGGTCGGAGGAGGGCGGTGCCGGCGATCTGCCGGGGCGTCGCGGACCATGACGCGCGACCAGGGTCCGGGGGCACGACGTGCTCAGCAGAGGTTCGCGAGGTCTCCCGCGAGCGGCGCGTACTGCGCCGCGAGCGCTTCGATGGCGTCCGCGTGACGGCGCCATTTGTCGCGGTCCGGAGCCGAGACGGTGGAGCGCGAAAGCGGCAGCGGCGCGGATGCGCGCTCGCGCAATGGACCGTCGAACGGCAGGCCGGCGAATTCGACGATCCGGCGGACCGTTGCGGCGGGGTCGTCGAGCAGATCGCGGTAACGCAAGGGCAACCAGCGTTCGCGGCCGAGTCGGCGCAGATCGCGCAGGAGGGTTTCGTTGGCAGCGCGCCATTGGAACGCGGCGATTTCGGCGAGCGATTTGCCGTTGACGGCGCGCCAGCCGGGCGGCAGCAGCAGGCACCAGTGACGCATTTCCCAGCCGGGCAAGTCGGGAAAGGTCACGAAGCCGCCCTGGCTCAAGCCCGTCTGCCAGGCTTCCATGATGCTCGCGATGGTCTCGCGCGGCTCGCGGTGCAGGAACAACGCGAGCAGGTCGGGGAAGACCTTCTGCATGAACGGAACGTTCAGCGCATTGCGCGGCGTTTTCTCCAGCAGCCGGATGTGCCGCGGACGCAGGCTTTCCGGCAGGTCGAGGTAGCGGCGACCGCTGGCGTCCTGCGCCATGGCCAGAAAGCAGGCGCGCATCTGGTGGCACAACTCGGGAGTGGCGTCGGCCTCGGCCAGGGCCCCTGATTCGAACCGGTGCTCGGCGGGGTGAAGCTGCGGAAAGGCGTTGAATATGAAATGCGATTCCGTGCCGATGCTCCATAGCGCGTCCGAACAGCGCAGCGTCTCGAACAGCAGAGTGCTGCCCGAGCGCGGCGCGCTCAGGACCATCAGCGGCTGCCGGAACAGTTCGAGCAGGGCCGTCGGTGAATACTGCTCGGCGACGATGCCGGCCGCGTGCCTCAGGGCCCGGTGCTGTGGTGAGAGCACCCGCCGCGGTCAGTGCAGGCAGTCGCAGGGCATCGGGCGGAAATCCGTCGACCTGCAGTTGTCCGGCGTGCAGGGCGTCGTCGGGTGGACATGCGCCGAGCAGCAGCAGCGCTCACCCGGGATCACCCAGTCGACGATCATGTGCACGCGGTAGATCGGGCTGGCGTTCTCGACTTCGTGGGCCCGGCGATTGTTGATCTCCCAGACCTCGCCTTCCTTCATCGGCTGGCGGCGACCATCGATGACGAACTTCACGTCGTCGTGCGTCACGATCGGCAAATGGACGCGGTGTGCGTGGGCGAGGCTGAAAATCCTGTCCATGTGGGCAGGGATGGTGCCGCCGGGGCACAGGCGGGCGAGCAGCATGCGAACCGGGTAGGCGGGTCCGTTCGCATCCTGCAGACGCCTGAGATCGTCGGACCGGTCGTAGTAGCCACGGATCAGCCCGAGCACTGGCTCGATCGTCTCGCGCAGCGGCGCGTAATCGGGGCGGGCCGTCGGCTGGCTGTGCCGGAAATCCTCGTCGAAAATCAGCGGGATGGTCGTGGTCTGCTGGTGGGCCTTGAACTGGCTGCGGCGCCAGGCGTCGCGATTCCAGTCCTCTTCCCCGAACGCGAGCACGCGCTCGCGGAGCGCGGAAATGTCAGTCTTGCCGAGGAGCAGGAAATCGCCCTTGAAATTCATTGGATTATCGGTTTTGGAATGATGTTTCGCCCCAACCTTACCCGATGGGCCGCATCGATCGCAACCTCATGATAAGTCCGCCGCGCCCGGCTGCGCATAGTCGGAGATTATCGAGTGCATTGCGTTAGTCAATTGGACGTATCATCGAGCGCGACGCACAATACACTACGAGACCGGCAGCGCGTTCACGCCGGTCCTCGATCCGTCGCCCGTGCGTACCCGTGCGGGCGCCAACGCTGAAGAGGAGCTCGACATGAAGTCCCTGAAAGGCACCAAGACTCACGACAACCTGAAGGCCGCGTTCGCCGGCGAATCGCAGGCGAATCGCCGCTACCTCTACTTCGCGAACAAGGCCGACGTCGAAGGCCAGAACGACGTCGCGGCGCTGTTCCGCTCGACCGCGGAAGGCGAGACCGGCCATGCGCACGGGCACCTCGACTACCTCGCGATCGTCGGTGATCCGGCGACCGACCTGCCGATCGGCGCGAGCCGCGACAACCTGAAGGCCGCGGTTGCCGGCGAAACGCACGAGTACACCGACATGTACCCGGGCATGGCGAAGGCTGCGCGCACCGAGGGTTTCGAGGAAATCGCCGACTGGTTCGAGACGCTGGCGAAGGCCGAGCGGTCGCACGCCAACCGCTTCCAGAAGGCTCTGGACGCGCTGGCGGACTGACGGGACACGCAGCAACGGGAGCGCGCCGGCGATGACGATCCGCGAGGGCAATCTTCAGGCGCCGACGCGCCACCCGCTCGACTGGCGCAATCCCGAGTTCTTCGACGAGGCCGCGCTCTTCAGGGAAATGGAGCGCGTCTTCGAGATCTGCCACGGCTGCCGGCGCTGCATCTCGCTGTGCGGCTCGTTTCCGACGCTGTTCGACCTCGTCGACGAGAGCAAGACGATGGAGGTCGACGGCGTCGCCAAGGCGGACTACTGGAAAGTCGTCGACCAGTGCTACCTGTGCGACGTCTGCTACATGACCAAGTGTCCGTACGTTCCACCGCATCCCTGGAACGTCGATTTCCCGCACCTGATGCTGCGTGCCAAGGCGTACAAGTTCAGGAAGGGCCCGGTGCGTGCGCGCGACCGGATGCTGAGCTCGACCGACGCCGTCGGCAAGCTCGCCACCATCCCCGTCGTCGTCCACGCGGTCAACAAGGCCAACAGGATGCCGGTGGTGCGCAAGATGATGGAGCGCACGCTGGGAGTCGCGGCCGACGCCTGGCTCCCGACCTACGCGGCGAAGCCGTTCCCGAAGTCGGCGCGGCCGTCGCTGCAATGGCCGGTCAGGGACGGCGAACGCACGCCGGGCAAGGTCGCGGTGTTCTCGACCTGCTACGTCAACTACAACGAGCCCGGCATCGGGCACGACCTCCTGAAGCTGCTCGACCATGTCAGGGTGACCTACGTCACCATTGCCGGCGAGGCCTGCTGCGGCATGCCCAAGCTCGAGCTGGGCGACCTCGAAAGCGTCGAGAAGCTGAAGGACATCAACATTCCGCTGCTGGCGCCCCTGGCCCGCGAAGGCTGGGCGATCATGTCGCCGGTGCCTTCGTGCACGCTGATGTTCAAGCAGGAACTGCCGCTGATCTTTCCCGGGGACGCGGACGTGAAGGCGGTGGGCGACGCGATGTTCGACCCGTTCGAGTACTTCGTCCTGCGCGACAAGGACGGCCTGATCGAGCGCGAGTTCAAGAATCCGCTCGGCAAGGTCAGCTATCACATACCCTGCCACTCGCGAGTGCAGAACGTGGGCCAGAAGACGCGCGAAACGCTGGAATGGGTGCCCGGAACGACGGTCAACACCGTCGAGCGCTGCGCCGGCCACGACGGAACCTTCGGCGTCAAGCGCGAGTTCTATGCAAGCTCGATGAAGATCGGCAAGCCGGTGTTCCAGCGCATGGCGGAGCCTTCGCCCGAGTACATCAGCTCGGACTGCCCGATCGCGGGACGCCGGATCGCGCAGGGCATCACCCAGTCGGGCGCGCCGGAACCGCGAAAGGCGCATCCGCTGACGCTGCTGCGGATCGCCTTCGGGATCGAATGAACAGGAACAGCATGGAGTCTGCAATGCCAGTCATCACCCGGGAAAGCCTCATGACGCTGGAAGCGTACGCGAAGGAGCGCCCGGCGTTCCGCGCGCGCGTCCTCGCGCACAAACGCGATCGCAGCGTCCACCTCGGCGAGCACGTGACGCTGCTGTTCGAGGATGAGCTAACGATCCGCTACCAGGTCCAGGAGATGCTGCGCATCGAGAAGACCTTCGACGAAGCCGGCATCCAGGACGAGCTCGATGCCTACAACCCGCTGATCCCCGATGGCAGCAATCTCAAGGCGACGATGCTGATCGAGTACGAGGACGAGGCCGAGCGTCGCGAGGCGCTGGCGCAGCTCAAAGGCATCGAAAGAGACGTGTGGTTGCGCGTCGATGGGTTTCCCGAAGTGCGGGCCGTCGCCGACGAGGACCTCGAGCGGGAAAACGAGGAAAAGACCTCGTCGGTGCATTTCCTGCGCTTCGAGTTCACGCGCGACATGGTCGCGGCGCTGAATGGCGGTCGCGCGCTCGCGGCGGGCGTCGACCACCCGAACTACGCGGTTCGGATCCCGACGCTGGCGGAGCCGGTGCGGGCGGCGCTGGTCGCCGACCTCGCCTGAGACGGCGGCCGCGCCTCAGTCGCGGAAGTTCTGGTACTGCAGCGGGAAGTCGGTGACCGACTTCTTCACCAGCGCTATCGCCTCCTGCAGATCGTCCCTCTTGGCGCCCGACACCCGCACGGCGTCGCCCTGGATCGATCCCTGCACCTTGAGCTTGCTGTCCTTCAGCAGCTTGACGATGCGCTTGGAGAGATCCTGTTCCACCCCGGTGCGGACGGTGACCACCTGCTTGACCTTGTTGCCGGAGATCTTCTCCACGTTGCCGTACTTCAGCGACCGGACGTCGACCTGGCGTTTCGCGAGCTTGCCGGTCAGGATGTCGGTCACCTGCTTGAGCTTGAAGTCGTCGTCGGCGTAGAGCGTCAGGGTCTTGTCGTCGCTTTCGACGCGGGCGTCGGAGCCCTTGAAGTCGAAGCGCGTCGAGACCTCCTTGTTCACCTGGTCGACGGCGTTGCGTACCTCGACCTGGTTCACTTCGGAAACGATGTCGAACGATGGCATGGCGGTGTTCTCTCGGTTGTCGCGTTGGCGCGACGCGATTTCGCGGCGCCGCGGCGGATCGCGCGGGTGCTGCACGACCAGCGCGGATTTTGGCATGTTTGACGCGGATGGTCTGCCGCAAGCTTGCGCGTCCCGATGGACCCGGCGCGGTAGGCCGCCGTCCGACACCGGTTTGCGCCGCCGGCTGATGGTCGGCGGTGGCGCTGCGGCCCATCATGTCCGCCGGACCACAACGAATTCCCGGAGGGCAGCATGAGCGGACGGACATATGCGGGACTGGGCGCGGCGATTCTCGCCGCAGCGCTGATGGCGCATGCCGGCGCGGCACAGGCGATGCCGGCGCCGAAGCCGGTGACCCGAGGCGAAGCGACCTTTGTCAACGGAGGCATCGGGCAGACCGAGGCCGATGCGATCCGCCACATGGCGCCGAAATGGCCGGTGGAGATGACGTTCGCGAAGCGCCAGCAGGGTCGCAACGAATTCGTCGCCGGCGTGAGGTTGCGCGTCACCGGCCAGGGCGGCCGGACCGTCGTGGACGTTCACGACGGCGGGCCGCTGCTGCTGCTCCGGCTTCCCGACGGGCATTACACAGCCAGGGCCGATTACAACGGCCACGTCAAGACGCAACGCCTCGACATCGCCGCGGGACATCACGACGACATCGGCTTTCTGTGGTCGTGATCCGGATCGCTCCCTCACGCGCCCCGCTTTCGCTCGGCGCCCTCTCCCGCTTGCGGGAGGGGGTCGAGGTGAGGACCCGCGCGGTCAGCTGCGCCCTCGGTTCGCCGCGATGCGCATCCGCAGGGCGTTGAGCTTGATGAAGCCCGCCGCGTCCTTCTGGTCGTAGGCGCCCGCGTCGTCGTCGAAAGTCGCGATCTTCGTGTCGAACAGCGAATCGCGCGGCGACGAGCGCCCGACGCACATGATCGTGCCCTTGTACAGCTTCAGGCGGACGGTACCGTTGACGTGAGCCTGCGACGCGTCGATCAGTCCCTGCAGCAGCGTGCGCTCGGGGCTGAACCAGTAGCCGTTGTAGATCATCCGGGCATAGCGCGGCATCAGGTCGTCCTTCAGCGCCAGCACCTCGCGATCGAGGGTGATCGACTCCATCGCCCGGTGCGCCTTGAGCATGATCGTCCCGCCCGGAGTCTCGTAGCAGCCGCGCGACTTCATGCCGACGTAGCGGTTCTCCACCATGTCGAGGCGGCCGATGCCATGCCGCCCGCCGATCGCGTTGAGGGTCGTCAGCACCTCGGCGGGAGACATCTTCTTGCCGTCGACGGCGACGATGTCGCCCTGCCGGTACTCGAGTTCGAAGACCTGGGGCTTGGCCGGCGCCTTCTCGGGCGAGACGGTGATGCGCCACATCGACTCCTCGGGTGCGAAATCGGGATCCTCGAGGATGCCGCCCTCGTAGCTGATGTGCAGCAGGTTGGCATCCATCGAGTACGGCGCGCCGCCCTTGCGCTTCTTGAAGTCCACCGGGATGCCGTGCTTGTCGGCGTACGCCAGCAGCTTTTCGCGCGACAGCAGGTCCCATTCGCGCCAGGGCGCGATGATCCGGATGTTCGGCGCCAGCGCATACGCGCCCAGCTCGAAGCGCACCTGGTCGTTGCCCTTGCCGGTCGCCCCGTGCGAGACGGCGTCGGCACCGGTCTTCTTCGCGATCTTGACCAGATGCCGCGCGATCAGCGGCCGAGCGATCGATGTCCCGAGCAGGTATTCGCCCTCGTAGACCGCGTTCGCGCGGAACATCGGGAACACGAAATCGCGCACGAACTCCTCGCGCAGGTCCTCGATGAAGATGTTCTTCTTCCTGATTCCGAGCTGCAGCGCCTTGGCGCGCGCGGGCTCGACCTCCCCGCCCTGACCGATGTCGGCGGTGAACGTCACGACTTCGCAGCCGTAGGTGTCCTGCAGCCACTTGAGGATCACCGACGTGTCGAGGCCGCCGGAATACGCTAGAACGACTTTCTTGATTGTCATGGGAACACAGCCGAAATACGGGCACGATGACGCGGGAAGGGTGTGCGCCGCGCCCGTGTTGCGGCTGTGCCCCCGATTCCGACGGACCTCGGTTCAGTCGATCTTGAGCCCGATCTTCCTGATCACCGGGGCCCATTTCCCGGTCTCGCCGCGGACCAGTGCGCCGAACTCTCCGGGCGTGCCGCCGACGAGGTCGAAGCCCAGCCGGTGCATCCTGGCGACGATTTCGGGATCGGCGAGGATTGCGTTGATCTCGCTGTTGAGGCGGGTGATGATCGGCTTCGGTGTCGCCGCCGGAACCATGACGCCGTTCCAGGCGAGGACCTCGAATCCCGGATAGCCCGATTGCGCGATCGACGGGATGCTCGGGAACAGCGGGAACGGCTTCGCCGTGGTGACGGCGATCGCGCGCAGCTTGCCCGCGTCGATCTGCGGCTGCAGCGGCTGCATGACGGCGAACATCATCTGCGTCTCGCCCTTGATCGTGGCCGTCACCGCAGGCGGCGACCCGTTGAAGGGGATGTGCACGACATCGATGCCGGCGAGCTGCTTGAAGAGCTCCATGCACAGGTGCGACGAGCTGCCGTTGCCGACCGACGCGTAGTTGAGCTTGCCGGGATGGGCCTTGGCGTAGGCGACCAGCTCGGCCAGGTTGTGCACGGGCAGTTCGGCGTTGACCACGAGGACGTTCGGCTGGCTGGTCGTGGTGATCACCGGCGCGAGGTCGCGGCCGACGTCGTACGGGAGCTTCTGCAGCAACGGGGCGAACGACAGCGGCCCGTTGAACGCGAGGAGCATCGTGTAGCCGTCGGGCGCCGCGTGCGCGACCTCGGCCGTGGCGACGGTGCCGCCCGCGGCAGGCTTGTCCTCGACGACGACTGGCTGGCCCAGACGCGTCGCGAGCTTGTCGGCGATCGCGCGGCCCAGCACGTCGATCGAGCTGCCGGCAGGCGCCGACATCAGGAACCTGATCGGGCGCTCCGGCCAGCTCTGCGCGGCAGCGGCGGTCGTCGCCAGCACCGCGAAGACGAGCGCGACAACCGATCGTGCAAGCATGGGGACGCTCCGGGTCGTCATTGTTGCGGAAGGGGACGGTGTGCAGCGGTGCATGGAGGGATCAGCCGTCGACCCTACCGCAGACCAGGTACTCGAGCAGCGCTTTCTGTGCGTGCAGGCGATTCTCCGCCTCGTCCCAGACGACGCTCTGCGGTCCGTCGATGACCTCGGCGGCGACTTCCTCCCCGCGATGCGCGGGCAGGCAGTGCATGAACAGGGCGTCGGGCGCCGCTTCGCGCATCATCGCGCTGTCGACCTGCCAGCGCTCGAATGCGCGCAGGCGGGCGTCGTTCTCCGCCTCATAGCCCATGCTCGTCCACACGTCGGTCGTGACGAGATCGGCGCCGCGGCAGGCCGCGCGCGGATCGTCGTGGCAGCTGTAGTGCGCGGCGCCTGGGGCGCCGGCAATCGCCGGGTCCATTGCGTAGCCCGGCGGCGTGGAGACGCTGACGTGGAAGCCGAAGATCTGCGCGGCCTGCAGCCACGTGTAGCAGACGTTGTTCGCATCGCCGATCCAGGCCACCGTCCTGCCCCGGATCGAGCCGCGGTGCTCGATCCAGGTGTAGATGTCGGCGAGGATCTGGCAAGGGTGGTACTCGTTGGTGAGTCCGTTGATCACCGGGACGCGCGAATGCTCGGCGAAGCGCTCGATGAGCGACTGGCCGAAGGTGCGGATCATCACGACGTCGACCATCCGCGAGACCACGCGCGCGACGTCCTCGATCGGCTCGCCGCGCGCCAGCTGGGTGTCGCCGCGCGTCAGGTTGATTGCGATGCCGCCCAGCTGGTTCATTCCTGCCTCGAACGAAACGCGGGTGCGCGTCGACGCCTTCTCGAACACCATCGCGAGCGTGCGGTCGCGCAGCGGCTGATAGATCTCGTAGCGCTTGAACCGGTCCTTGATCCAGCGCGTGCGCTCGAACAGGTGCTCGAACTCGTCGCAGGAGAAGTCGCGGAACTGCAGGAAATGCTTGGGCGCCGTCACGGCCATCGGATGCGTCGCCGCGCCTGCGCGCCGCGGACACTCGTCAAATCAAAAGTCTAGCACGCAGCCGCCTCGCGACTGCCGGGACCGTCGCCCGCGATCAGGATGCAGTCGCGACCGGTGTCCTTGGCCTGGTAGAGCGCCCGGTCGGCAGCCTCGAGGAGCTGCGCCAACACCGTGCCGTCCTGGCCGAGGACGGCGATTCCGGCGGAGAACGTGAATCCCCCGAGCGTCTGCGCGTTCCACTGCACGCGCAAGTCGCGAAGGCGCGCGGCGAGGCTCGCCAGCGCCTTCGCAGCGCCGGCGCCGTTCGCGTCCGGAAGCACGATGCAGAACTCCTCGCCGCCGTAGCGGCACACGACGTCGGCCGGGCGCAATGACATCGGCAGCACGCGGCCGATCTCGCGCAGCACGAGGTCACCGGCCGGGTGGCCGTGACGGTCGTTGACCTGCTTGAAATGGTCCAGATCGACCAGCGCGACAGCGAGCGGGGTGCCGCGGCGCAGTGCGGCACCGATCAGCCCGGGCGCGACCGTGTCGAGGTAGCGTCGATTGAACAGCTGGGTCAGCGGGTCGCGCACGGCCTCGACCTCGAGCTGGGCCTGCAGCGCCTCGATCTGGATCATCTTGTGCTGGAGATCGGAATTGAGTCGCTCCAGCTCGCGATTGGTCCGCTCGGCCTCGCTGCGCTGCGCCAGCGCACGATCGCGCTCGTCCCTGGCATGCGAAAGCTCGTGCTCGACTCGCAGCAGGTAGTACTTGGCGCTCGCGCGATGTGACATGCGCTGCGTCTGCGCGCGCAGGAGCTCGCGCATGCAGGCGTAGGCGGCCTCGAAGTTTCCGCGCTCCGCATGGCGTTGCGCGAGGCGATCCCAGGCCTTGCATTCGACGGGAAGGAAATTGCGGCGTCGCGCCGCATCGGCCGCCGCCTCGAGCGTCGCGATCGCCGCATCGGCCGGTCCCTGCGCATCGGCGACGACCGCGTCCGCCCAGCGGCTGTGGACTTCGTTGAAGCCGCCCGGGAAGTCGGCGTAGATCGCTCGCGCGGTGCCGGCGCACTGCTCCGCGTCGGCGATGCGCGCATGGCGCGCGTAGATCTCGGCAGCGATCGCGAGGTAATGATTCTGCGCGGCGCGGGGCATCGTCGCCGGCGCTCCTGAAAGCATCCGGTCGACCGTCTCGAGAGCGCGCGCGTCGTCACCGATGCCCACCAGCGCCTCGGCCAGGTTCGAGCGGGCGAACATCACGACTTGGGGATTGTCGTACTGCTCGAGATCGACCAGCGCGGCATCCGCGAGCTCGCGCGCGGGCGCGTAGTCGCCGACGGTCACCAGCGCGGCTGCGAGATTGGACATGACGGTCGGATGCTGAGGCGACGGCGGCGCGAGTCGCAGCGCCTCCAGCGCTTCGTACAGATAGCGAATCGCCCCGTTGAACCGGTCGGTGAAGTAATGCGCGGCCCCGATCGCGTTGAGCAGCCAGAAGCGATCCTCGGGCGGAAGGATCTGCTGCGCCTCGGCGTAGAGCGAGAGCAGCCGGTCGCGCGCGGCCGGCGCCGAGCCTTCGACGATGGCCAGGCGGGCCGAGGCGATCTCGGCGAGCAGCAATCCACGCCGGTCACCGAGGGCTTCGAAGTCCTTCGCGGCGGCCGCGATCCAGTCCCTCGCATCCAGCGGCTTTGCGGTGAAGAACAGGTCGTGGAACGCGATCGTCAGCTCGGACCACGCGCGCAGTCGCGAGTCGTCCCGCGAAGGCGTCTCGACGAAGGCGCGCGCGCGGGCGTACGCCCGTTCGGGTTCGCGGAAATGCTGTGCCCAGAGCGCTGCTGCGGCGTCGTTCATCGGGTCGATGGGCGGATCACAAACGATCAGGGCGCCGTGCAAGGCGCCCTGTCGTCGATCGCGCTGCGCCGTCGCCGGCTAGGGCATCGCCTTGATCGCCTGCGCCAGTCGCGACTTGGTTCGCGAGGCGAGATTCTTGTGGACGATCTTCTTTTCGGCGATCCTGTCGATGACCGCCTGCGACTGGCGCATCTCGGCTGTCGCGACGGCCTTGTCGCCGGTCGTGATCGCCTTCTTCACCTTCTTGACCGCGGTGCGCAGCGCCGACTTTAGGCTGGCGTTGCGCATGCGCGTCGCCTCCGCCTGTCGGGCGCGCTTGCGGGCCTGCGCCGTATTGGCCATGAATGTTGATCCTCGGTCGAAATGATGCAGCGGATCGCTGCGCAGCCGGCTTTTTCCGCGAACCCCGCGGAACGCGGGCGTGGAGCGACCGACAAAGACCGCGCATAATACGCGGTTTTTGCTCTGCCAGCAAGGTTCGCGTGGTCTCGTCCAAAGGCACGGCGCCGCGCCCGGCCCGCAACCGCCCCATACCCGAACCGCCGCCCTCTTTCCCTTGAATCTGCTGCGAACCCTGTCGACCGTCAGCGCGATGACGCTGCTGTCGCGCATTGCCGGACTCCTGCGCGAGACCCTCAAGGCCACCGTGTTCGGCGCCGGTCTGCAGATGGACGCGTTCGAGGCCGCCTTCAGGCTGCCGAACCTGCTGCGGCGGCTGTTCGCCGAAGGCGCCTTCTCCCAGGCCTTCGTACCGATCCTCGCCGAGTATCAGCGCAAGAAGGGCGCCGCCGCCACGCGCAAGCTGGTCGGCGACGTGGGCACGCTGCTGGCGGTCGTCCTGCTCGTGGTTTCGGTCGCCGGATCGATCGCGGCGCCCTGGCTCGTCTATGTGCTCGCGGGAGGGTTCGCGAAGACGCCCGGCAAGGTCGAGCTCACTGCGCAGATGATCCGGATCGTGTTTCCGTACATCCTGTTCATATCGCTGGTGTCGCTCGCCGGCGGCGTCCTCAACGTCCATCGGCGCTTCGCGATTCCCGCCTTTACGCCGGTGCTTCTCAACCTGTCGATCATCGCCTCGGCGATTTTTCTCGCACGCTGGTTCGCGGAGCCGATCAAGGCGCTGGCCTGGGGCGTCGCCATCGGCGGCGTCGCGCAGCTTGCGCTGCAGGTCATCCCGCTGATGCGCATTGGCATGCTTCCGAGACCGGGATTCGACTGGCGCGACGAAGGCGTGCGCCGCGTGCTGGTCGCGATGGGCCCGGCGGTGGTCGGGACCTCGGCGGCCCAGATCTCGGCATTGCTCAACACCCAGCTCGCGGCGCTGCTGGGCGACGGCCGCATCTCGTGGATCACCTACGCCGATCGCCTGATGGAATTCCCGAGCGCACTGCTGGGCGTCGCGCTGGGCACGGTCCTGCTGCCGTCGCTCGCGCAGCATTACAGCGATGACGAACACCACGAATACTCCGCGCTGCTCGACTGGGGCCTGCGCCTCGCGTTCCTGCTGGCACTGCCGGCGACGGTCGCGCTGGGGATGCTCGCGATTCCGCTGGTATCGACGCTCTACCACTACGGCCGGTTCACGATCGACGACGTGATGCAGACGCGCGCTGCGCTGCTGGGCTACAGCGTCGGATTGCCCGCGCTGATCCTGGTCAAGATCCTCGCGCCCGGCTTCTACGCGCGGCAGGTGATGAAGACCCCCGTGAAGATCGCTTTCTTCACCGTCCTGGTGACCCAGGCGATGGCGGTCACGCTCGCGTGGCCGCTCGGACTCCAGCAG
>DAHUXO010000091.1 GCA_027307095.1 Betaproteobacteria bacterium
GCCATGCGCCTGGCATGCGGCCGTGTCGACGGTGTCGAAACCGGCGCCGATCCTGCTGACGATGCCGAGCACGGGAAGCGCGGCGACCACGCCCGCGGTGATCGGTGCGTATTGCAGCAGGATGCCGCGGCAATCCTTCGCTGCCGCGATCACGTCGGCCTCGGTCCGGCACTGGGCGGTGACGATACCGACGCCGGCAGCGGTGAAGATCCCGCGCTCGAGCTCGATATCGGGAAAATCGTGATCGGCGAACAGGATTCGGGACATGGCAGGCGTCGCTTCGCGCACAGCGTGCGTTCGCGATCGACGCGGGCCGGCGATCGCATGGTCGGAAGGCGCGCGGTCGGCGCGCGATCGCGTGGCGAGAAGGTACGCGGCCGCCCGCCGGACGGTCAAGCCGTCGGACCGATACAAGTAGAATGGCACGATGACGACCACAGCCCTGTTGCAAACCACGATCGCCGGCAGCCTCCCCAAGCCCAGCTGGCTGGCCGAGCCCGAAGCCCTGTGGGCCCCCTGGAAGCTCGAGGGCGCGGCCCTGGAGGAAGGCAAGCGCGATGCGGTTCGGCTCGCGCTGCGCGACCAGGAGCGCGCGGGAATCGACATCGTCACCGACGGCGAGCAGACCCGGCGCCATTTCGTCACGACCTTCATCGAGGGGCTCGACGGCGTCGATTTCGAGCACAAGCGCACGGTGCGCATCCGCAACCGCTACGACGCGCAGGTTCCCGTCGTCGTGGGCCCGGTGGCGAGGCGCCACCCGGTCTACGCCGGCGACGCGGCATTCCTGCGCTCGGAGACGACGCGGCGCATCAAGTACACGCTGCCCGGTCCGATGACGATGGTCGACACCCTCCACGACGCCCACTACCGCAGCCGCGAGAAGCTCGCCTGGGCGTTCGCCGAGATCCTGAACGAGGAGGCCCGCGCAATCGCCGCCGCCGGGGTCGACGTGATCCAGTTCGACGAACCGGCCTTCAATGTCTATTTCGACGAGGTCCGGGACTGGGGCATCCGGACGCTCGAGCGCGCGGCCGAAGGCCTCGCCTGCACCACGGCGGTGCACATCTGCTATGGCTATGGCATCAAGGCCAACATCGAATGGAAAAAGACGCTCGGCGGGGAATGGCGCCAGTACGAGCAGATCTTTCCGTTGCTCGGCGCCTCGAAGATCCGCCAGGTGTCGCTGGAATGTGCCAATTCCCGGGTCCCGATCGACCTGATCGCGCTGCTCGAGGGCAAGGACGTCCTGGTCGGGGCGATCGACGTCGCGTCGGACAAGGCCGAGACGCCGGAAGACGTCGCTGCCGTGATCCGCTCGGCGCTGCGGTTCGTTCCGGCGGAACGATTGCTGCCCTGCACCAATTGCGGCATGGTCCCGCTTTCCCGAAATCTGGCACGCGCCAAGCTCCAAGCCCTGGGGGCCGGCGCCGCGTTGGTCCGGCAGGAAATCGCGTCCTGACCGGCACCGGCTCCGGACGGGCCACCTCCCGAATCCCGCGCCGGGCGCGGGATTCCGGGGTACCCCCGGCGCACCCCCGTCCGAAAGCTATCGCTTTTTTGCAAATTCTGCCGTATAGTGCCCGCCGTGTTTTGTTCCAAGCAGTAAAGGCACGCTCTGTACGACCGCCACGCAGTCGTTCGACCGCCGTACTTTCCTTGAGATCGAAACATCGGCCGGGCAACGTCCCGTTTATCTCTCGTACTTGAGGAATTAACAGAAATGGCAACCGGAACTGTGAAGTGGTTCAACGACGCGAAGGGCTTCGGCTTCATTACCCCTGATGGTGGTGGTGAGGACCTGTTCGCTCACTTCTCGGCGATCAACATGCAGGGCTTCAAGACACTGAAGGAAGGCCAGAAAGTCAGCTTCGAAGTGACGCAAGGGCCGAAGGGGAAGCAAGCGTCGAACATTCAAGCGGTCTGACGCACCGAATTCGATCGATCGAAAAGGCCGGGCATTCGCCCGGCCTTTTTTTATCGGACGCGCCGTTCATCGGCACCCAGCGACCGCGGCTTCGGCTGGCCGACACGAGGCGCGCGAGGTTGGCGTACGATAACGAGGGAGCAATCCAGACCAGAGGGGGAGCGCCAATGTCAGGTTCCCAGAACCCAGGTGATTCCGGCGCGTTCGAGTTCGAAAAGGTCACGCTGAACGACGCGCGCAAGGCACTGGAAGAGACCGGGCCCGCAGGCTATACCGTCAAGCGCAAGACCGAGAACTGGGAGGAGAAGCGCCACGCGACGGGACCCGAACCCCTCAGCGAAGCGGCAACGGCGTGGGTGTCGGAGCTGCCGGAATCGGTGAAGCCCAGGCAGCTGGTACTGCGTTACGCCCGTCTCGCCAATCGCCTTTGCGCGATCTGGAAGGATCCTGTGCGCTGCGAGCGCCTGCTCGACGAGCTGATGATGGACCGTCGCGGCGGCCGCCAGGGATTTCCGCTCGCCGTCGCCAACGAGCTCGCGACGCTTCGCGATCACTACTTCCGCCTGCATCACAAAGGCCAGTCGGCGTGGGAGCACGTCGAACGGGGGCGCTGACGCAGCGCCGGGCCGGCGCGCCGCTGCGCTCCGGTCCCCATCGTCGCGCGGCGGGCGCGTGACGGCTTCACGAGGTCAGAAGGCGAACAATCCCATCAGGTCGCCGATCGCCGGTCGATTCTGCGGCACGTAGGGATCGGAGCGCCCCATCACCGGGTTCGGCAGGTTGTCGCGGCTGCGCGCCGACAGCGGCGACAAACGCCAGTTGCGCTCGACGAACTTGAGTATCGACGCGTGGTCGTAGTACGTGTGGTCGACGTACGCCTTCCTCGCATACGGCGATACCGCCAGCATCGGGATGCGCGTCCCGTCGCCGAAGAAATCGACGATCTGGACGTAGCCGCTGTCGTAATAGCCGCCGCTCTCGTCGGTGGTGACCAGGATCGCGGTCTTCGACCACAGCGCGGGATTGGCCTGGACCCGGGTCACGACGTCGCGGACGAATTGCTCGAACGCGGCGACTGTCGAATACGCCGGATGCCCCGATTCCTCGTTCGGCGGAACCACGAACGACACCGCCGGAAAATGCGCGGCATCCCCGATGTCGCGGAACAGCGCATCGAGTCCCTGCAGGTTCCGGCGCAGGTCGGAGGTCATCACTGCGGTCGAATGGACGAGCGGATCGCAGATGGTGCAGTAGCGATGCGCATCGATCCCCGTCGATGTGCGTCCGCCGCTGTACCATTTCCAGGACACGCCCGCTGCCGCGAGCAGCGTGCCGACATTGGGCGCCGACTGCGGCGGCATCAGGTGGCTGCGCGGCCCGCGCTGCCGCGGCGTCCCGTCGTAGAGATAGCCCGGACTCTGGTTGTTGATCAGGTAGTAGGCCCCCGGATCGCAGTTGCCCCCGTTCCAAAGCCTGTAGGGGAGCCTAGCGACATAGTCGCGGATCGCCTGCACGCCGGGTTGCGCCTGGTCGGCGCATCCGGTGTAGGTGGCGCTGCGCCGGTACCAGTTGTCGCTGCCCGGGACGGGCTCGGGGTCCTCGATCTGGCCGGGCGGAGGCACCGCCGGGCGTCCCGCGTCGAGGTAGACGCCGACGTCGCCCGTCGCGAGCGCCAGGTAGTTGGCCCCGGTACCACCCATGATCGGCTGGTGATAGTTGTCGGCGATCGCGTAGGTTCGCGCGAGATCGCGCAGATACGGCGCATCGCCGCTCGCCATGCTGTAGAAACCCATCGCCACGCCGCCCTGGTCGGTGCCCGCCGCCGGATTTCCGTGCTCGCGCGCGCCGAAACCCGATGTCGTCGCGACCCAGGTGAACAGATCGCGCCGGCCGCCGTCGAACTGCTGCCACATCTGGAAGAAGCGGTGCACCGGGTCGCCGACCGGCGCCGCATAGGGAACGTAGCGGGTGATTCGGAACGGCCCGTTCGGAAGCTCGTCCGGGAAACGGGTGTCGGGTTGGGAACGCGGCAGCCCGGTCGCGTAGGTCGTCCCCGGCCGCGGCAGCGTCGCATACGCGCCCTTCGATGCCGGTGTGGCCGCGTAGTGCCCGCTCCCGGCGCCGATGCGCTGCGCCGCCTGCGCGAACTCCGGGCCGGGGTTGCCGTCGCGGTCGACGATGCGCCTCGACAGCAGGTTGGCGACCGACGCGCCCGGCGGCGGCTCGTAGGTCGCGAACAGGTTGTCGAAGCTCAGGTTCTCGCCGACGATGACGATCAGGTGCTCGATCGGCGTCGTCGGAACGTGCAGCGTCGCGGCGGCCTGCGCGGGACCCGCGCCCAGCAGGCACGCCGCGGCGATCGCGTGCGCGAACGTCGTCGACGCGCCGGCGCGAACCGCGGAATCGGAGCTGCGCACAGGCACCGGTGTCAGCTGCCGCGGTACGTCGAATAGCCCCACGCCGAGCACAGCAGCGGGACGTGGTAGTTCGCGTTCGGATCGGCGATGCCGAAACGCAGCGTCACGCGAGCGATGAACGCCGGATCGGGAAGCGCCTCGCCCATCGCCACGTCGATGCGCATGCCCGCTGCCGGCCGGCCGGCAGCGGT
>DAHUXO010000104.1 GCA_027307095.1 Betaproteobacteria bacterium
GCAGGGGACGATCCTGTGGCGCGGCCGGCACCGGCCCGGCATGAACTCGCACGACGCCGCGGCGGCCGGCATCGCACGCACGTTCCAGAACATCGCGCTGTTCAAGGGCATGAGCGTGCTCGACAACATCATGACGGGCCGCAACCTCAGGATGAAGGCGAGCTTCCTCGAGCAGGCGATCTGGGTCGGCCGCGCGCGCCGCGAGGAGCTTTCGCACCGCGCCAAGGTCGAGGAGATCATCGACTTCCTCGAGATCCAGCACATCCGCAGGACCCCGGTGGGGCGCCTGCCCTACGGCCTGCAGAAGCGCGTCGAGCTCGCGCGCGCTCTCGCCGCCGAGCCGTCGCTGCTGCTGCTCGACGAGCCGATGGCCGGGATGAACGTCGAGGAGAAGCAGGACATGTGCCGCTTCATCCTCGACGTCAACGAGCAGTACGGGACGACGATCGTGCTGATCGAGCACGACATGGGCGTGGTGATGGACATCTCGGACCGCGTCGTCGTGCTCGACTACGGCAGGAAGATCGGCGACGGCGAGCCGGCGGAAATCCGCGGCAACCGGGCGGTGATCGACGCCTACCTCGGGGTCGCGCACTGATGGGCTTCTTCTTCGAAGTCCTGATCGCGGGCCTGCTGTCCGGCGTCATGTATTCGCTGGTCGCGCTGGGCTTCGTGCTGATCTACAAGGCGTCGGGCGTCTTCAACTTCGCGCAGGGGTCGCTGGTGTTCTTCGCCGCGCTGACCTTCGTCGGACTGATGGAGCACCACCTGTCGTTCGGAGTCGCGCTGGTCGTCACGCTGCTGGTGATGATCGCCGTTGGGCTCGCCATCGAGCGCTTCGTGCTGCGCCCGCTGGTGAACCAGCCGCAGATCTCGCTGTTCATGGCGACGATCGGCCTGTCGTTCTTCATCGAGGGCCTCGCGCAGCTCGTGTGGGGCGCGAGCGTGCGCGGGCTGGACCTCGGCATCCAGGACGAGCCGATCGCCTGGATCTCCGACCGGACCGGGATCAACATCTCCAAGTTCGACCTGATGGCTGCGGGCATCGCCGCGGTGCTGGTGATCGCGCTCGCGCTGTTCTTCAACCGCACGCGCATCGTCCGCGCGCTGCGCGCCGTCGCCGACGATCACCAGGCGGCGCTCGCCGTCGGCATTCCGCTGCAGCAGATCTGGGCGATCGTGTGGGCGGTCGCGGGTTTCGTGGCGCTGGTCACCGGCCTCCTGTGGGGGGCCCGCAACGGCGTGCAGTTCGCGCTGACCTTCGTCGCGCTGAAGGCGCTGCCGGTGCTGATCCTGGGGGGCTTCGAATCGATCCCGGGGGCGATCGTCGGCGGGCTGATCATCGGCGCGACCGAGAAGCTCGCCGAGGTCTTCGTCGGCCCTTACGTCGGCGGCGGCATCGAGGGCTGGTTCCCCTACGTGCTCGCGCTGATGTTCCTGCTGGTGCGGCCCGAGGGGCTGTTCGGCGAAAAGATCATCCGCAGGATCTAGGAAAGCCCGCGAAATGCTCTACCGCGAAGCCGGACAGTTCAAGGAGACCTACGCCGCCGACTCGGCGATCTTTCCGATCCTCCAGGACCGCATCGGCGTCGCGCTGATCGTGCTGGTCGCATTCGTCGTGATCCCGCTGGTGGCGAGCCCCTACCTGTTCTCGGCGATCCTCATTCCCTGCCTGATCCTCGCGCTCGCCGCACTCGGACTCAACCTGCTGACCGGCTATGCAGGCCAGCTTTCGCTGGGTGCCGCGGCGTTCATGGCGGTCGGCGCGTTCATGTCGTACAACTTCGCGCTGCGCGTTCCGCACATTCCGCTGCTGCTCACCTTCGTCGGCGGCGGCCTGTCGGCGGCGGCGGTCGGCATCCTGTTCGGATTGCCGAGCCTGCGCATCCGCGGCTTCTACCTCGCCGTCGCGACGCTTGCCGCGCAGTTCTTCATCCTCTGGTGCCTGACCAAGGTAGGCTGGTTCACCAACGACAACCCGTCGGGTGTGATCACCGCGCAGGCGATCGTCATCGCCGGCTACACGTTCGACTCTCCGCAGGAGAAATACCTGCTGGTGCTGTCGATCGTCACGGTGATGGCGGTCGCCGCCAAGAACATGGTGCGCGGCAACGTCGGACGGCAATGGATGGCGATTCGCGACATGGACGTCGCGGCCGAGGTGATCGGCATCCGACCGATGCGGAGCAAGCTCCTCGCGTTCGCGATCAGCTCGTTCTACTGCGGCGTCGCCGGTGCGCTGTTCGCCTACGCCTACCTCGGCACCGTCGAGCCCGAGGCCTACAGCCTCGACCTGTCGTTCCGCATCCTGTTCATGATCATCATCGGCGGCATCGGGACGGTGATGGGCGCGTTCCTCGGCAGCGCGTTCATCGTCATGATCCCGATCGCGCTTTCCACCTTCGTCGAGTTCCTCGACGGCACGCTGCACCTCGGCGTGCCGAGCAGCGTCTCGTCGAACCTCGAGCTGATGGTGTTCGGGGCATTGATCATCTTCTTCCTGATCGTCGAGCCGTACGGCCTCGCGCGCATCTGGCAGATCACCAAGGAGAAGCTCAGGCTATGGCCGTTTCCGCATTGACGCCGGCGCGGCGGCCCGCAGCGCCTTCGGCGCGACTCCCGGCGCCATGCCGCTTCGACAGCATCTGGAGGACGCAGTCGTTCGACAAGGTTTCATTCCGGCCCGCAGGCGGGCCAGTGCTGCACCAAAGGAGGAAGTCATGAAGTGGTTCCTGCGAGTGTTGGTGGGTATCGCCCTCGCGGCCGCGGCAAGCGTCGCGACCGCGCAGGGCGAGCAGTTCATTCCGCTGCTTTCGTACCGCGTGGGTCCCTACGCGGCCGGAGGCTCGGGCTATTTCGGCGGCGCGATCGACTATTTCACGCTGGTCAACATGAACGGCGGCATCAACGGGGTGAAGATCCTGTGGGAGGAGTGCGAGACCGAGTACAACGCGGCGCGCGGCGTCGAGTGCTATGAGCGGCTCAAGACGCGCCACGGCGGCGCGAGCACGGTGGAGCCACTTTCCACGGGCATCGCCTACGGGCTGTTCGAGCGCGTTGCGCAGGACAAGATCCCGATGACGACCAACGGCTATGGCCTCGCGATCTCCGCCGACGGCCGCGTCTTCCCCTGGGTGTTCCCGCTGGGCACCACGTACTGGGACCAGGCAGCCGCGATGGTCGCGTATCTCGGCCAGAAGGCGGGCGGGGAAGCCAAGCTCAAAGGCAAGAAGATCGCATTCCTGTACCACGATTCCGCCTACGGCAAGGAGCCGATCCCGGTGCTCGACGCGCTGGCAGCCCGCGACGGCTTCACGTTGATCAAGATCCCGATCACGCCTCCGGGCAACACTCAGGAATCGCAGTGGCTGCAGGTGCGCCAGCAGAATCCGGACTACGCGATCCTGTGGGGTTTCGGCGTCATGAATCCGGTCGCGATCAAGACCGCCGCGAAGCTGGGCTATCCGCGTGACCGCATCCTCGGCGTCTGGTGGGCCGGCTCCGAAGAGGACGTGATTCCCGCGGGTGCGGCGGCCAAGGGCTACGTCACAGCGGCGTTCTCGGCGGGCGGCACGAACTTCCCGGTCATGCAGGAGATCGTGAAGAGGGTCTACGGTGCGGGCAAGGGCAACCTCGAGGACAAGTCGCGCATCGGTTCGATGTACCACACCCGCGGCGTCACCTACGGGATCATGATCGTCGAGGCGATCCGCCAGGCGCAGGCCCATTTCGGCAAGGGCAAGGTGATGACGCCCGAGCAGGTTCGCTGGGGCCTCGAGCACATCGACCTGACCGAGGCGCGGCTGAAGGCACTGGGCGCGTCTGGGCTGTTCCCGCCCGTGAAGACGAGCTGCGCCGATCACGAGGGCTCGGGCATGGTCAAGTTCCAGCAATGGGACGGCAAGGAGTTCAAGACGCTGACGCCGTTCATGGCCGGAGACCGTGCGTTCGTGCACCAGATGGTCGTGCAGGGCGCCGACAAGTACGCGGCAGAGAAGAAGATCACGCCGCGCGATTGCAGCAAGGAGATGTGATTCGCGCGTCCGGAGGGCGGCCAGAACGGCCGCGCTCCGGACGGCGGAGGCACGCGAGATGAGCGCACAACCCGATCCGGGACGCCAGGTCGCCCTGTCCGTCAACAACATCGAGGTCATCTACGACCACGTGATCCTCGTCCTGCGCGGCGTGTCGCTCGAAGTTCCCGACGGCGGGATCGTCGCGCTGCTCGGCGCCAACGGCGCCGGCAAGACCACGACGCTGAAGGCGATCTCGAACCTGCTGCATGCCGAGCGCGGCGAGGTGACCAAGGGCGCGATCGAGTTCCGCGGCCAGCGGGTCGACCGGCTGACGCCCAACGACCTGGTGCGCCGAGGCGTGTGCCAGGTGATGGAAGGGCGTCACTGCTTCGCACACCTGACGGTCGAGGAGAACCTGCTGACCGGGGCGTTCACCCGCAAGGGTTCGCGCGCCGACATCGCGCAGGCGCTGGAGAAGGTCTACCACTATTTCCCCCGGCTCAAGGAACGTCGCGCAAGCCTTGCCGGCTACACGTCGGGCGGCGAGCAGCAGATGACCGCGATCGGGCGCGCGCTGATGGCGCAGCCGACCATGATCCTGCTCGACGAGCCGTCGATGGGGCTGGCGCCGCAGATCGTCGAGGAGATCTTCGCGATCGTCGGCGACCTGAACGCCCGGGAGCGCGTGTCGTTCCTGCTCGCCGAGCAGAACACGATGGTCGCGCTGCGGCATGCGAACTACGGCTACATCCTCGAGAACGGTCGCGTCGTGATGGACGGGCAGGCCTCCGATCTCGCGAACAACGAGGACGTCAAGGAGTTCTACCTCGGGCTGTCGACGGCCGGGCGCAGGAGCTTCCGCGACGTCAAGCATTACCGCCGCCGCAAGCGCTGGCTCGCATGATGAACGAACATTACGACGTCCTGGAAACGCGCGATCCGGAGCAGCGCGAGCGCGAGCAGTTCGCGCAGCTCGCGCGTCAGCTCGCCTACGCCCGGGAGCGATCGCCCGCGTTCGCGAAATCGCTGGCCGGGATCGATCCCGCCGAGATCACGTCGCGCGAGGCGCTGGCGCGGTTGCCGGTGCTGCGCAAGTCGCAGCTCGCGGAGCTGCAGAAGGACGAGCCTCCCTTCGGCGGGCTCGCCGCGACGCGCTGGGGCGCCGTGCGCCGCGTGTTCGCCTCGCCGGGCCCGATCTACGAGCCGGAAGGGGCCGCGGCCGATTACTGGCGATTTGCGCGCGGCCTGCATGCCGCGGGATTCCGCGCCGGCGATCTCGTGCACAACTGCTTCTCCTACCACTTCACGCCGGCGGGCTCGATGTTCGAGACGGCTGCGCACGCGCTGGGCTGCGCCGTATTCCCGGGCGGCACCGGCCAGACCGAGCAGCAGGTCGCCGCGATCGCCGACCTGAAGCCCACCGCCTACACGGGCACGCCGTCGTTCCTGCGGATCATCCTCGAGCGCGCCGACGAGCTCGGCGTGCGCCTGTCGAGCCTGGCCAAGGCCCTCGTGTCCGCGGAACCGTTCCCGCCGTCGCTGCGCGACGCGCTGGCGGCGCGCGGGATCCGCGCATTCCAGGTCTACGGAACGGCCGATGTCGGTGCGATCGCCTACGAGACGCCAGCGCGCGACGGCCTGGTCGTCGACGAAGGGGCGCTGGTCGAGATCGTGCATCCGGGCACCGGCGATCCGGTGGCGCCGGGCGAGGTCGGAGAAGTCGTCGTCACACCGCTGTCCAACGCCGACTATCCGTTGATACGCTACGGCACCGGGGATCTTTCGGCGGCGCTCGCCGGCGTGTCGGCCTGCGGCCGCACGAACATGCGCATCAAGGGCTGGCTCGGTCGCGCCGACCACGCCACCAAGGTCAAGGGCATGTTCGTGCACCCGGGGCAGGTGGCGGCGATCGTCAAGCGCCATCCCGAGGTCCGTCGCGCGCGGCTCGTCGTCGACAATCCCGGCGGCACCGACCGGATGATCCTCCATGTCGAGGTCTCGGGTGTCGCACCGTCGCTCGCCGAGTCGATCGTCGAA